>CAJXPG010000001.1 GCA_913057925.1 uncultured Colwellia sp.
ATTAAAGCACTTTTATCTCGAACAAAATTTAACCGCGAAAGATCAACAGCCCCTAGCTTTGCTAAGGTTTTTTATTGTAAAGATTGGCAGTGGTTAGTTTTCTCGATTAGATTTTCGCTAACAAACCATCACTAGCAGCTTCAACAAGGTCCAAAACATAATCAAAACCCTTTGCGCCACCATAGTATGGGTCTGGCACCTGCTCTTCTTCATGGCCAGGAGCAAAATCTAGCATTAAATGTATTTTACCTTGCGATGCTGGTGGTGCAATTTTTCTCAACTCTTCAATATTATCATTATCCATGGCAAGAATAAGATCAAAGTCATTAAAGTCTTTACTGGAAACTTTACGTGCTTTTATGCCATCAAAAGAGTACCCGCGAGCAATACCCGCTTTTTGCGATCTATGATCTGGCTTTTCCTTCGTATGAGCGCCTAGTGTCCCAGCCGAATCAACTTTTAATGACAAGCCTTGAGCTTTCATTTTATGCCTAAATACAGCTTCTGCGCTGGGTGAACGACAGATATTGCCCATACAGACAAATAGTACGGAACTTATTCCTTTTATATCAACGATATTAGACACTTAAATCGACTCCGGTTAAAAATTGATTAAACATTATAATGATGTTTGATTGTTATTAAAAGGCTATGATATTAATTGCTTACTCTATCAATACTCTATCCGAGTATTACATCATAAAGTTAAAAAAAAAGACAAAGTTAAGCATAAGACAAAATCACTTCGCTTTTATTATGCTTAATCATCCAAAACCTCTTTTGCTGTTTCAACAACCTTTTCAGCTTTATTTTCCAAAGATTCCAAATTCCCTTTTAAATTATCATAACCAGAGAATGAGTCATTTAAGAAGTAGCTATAACCGACAAATAAAATGACTGCTATCACGATAAGCTTAACCGCTTTCTTAATTAAGCTAATGATTAAAAAGATAATAAGTAAAGCAAGCCCAACAATATACAAAGGGTTATCTTGCAAAAACTCAATAAATGAGGCCATTTAACTCTCCAAGTTAACGATAAAATTTAATGTTCACTCAGTGTATTATTGCATTGGCTTAAATGTCTAGATAAAAACTTTCATATTAAGTTTTATTTATCATAGAATTAATTATTTTTAGTAAGCATAATCAACGCATAAGCGATAAAAGTATGAACCAGTAAACTTCACCTGCATTCATAATGCTTATGGGGATAGTTATATTAAATAAGGATATTTTTTACTATGAATATTTGTAAAAGTGAACGACTAAACATTCGGCAATTCAACGTTAACGATGCTGCATTTATGTTAACGCTATTAAATGAGGAGTCTTTTATTCGCAATATTAACGATAAAGGTGTCCGAACTTTGCAAGATGCCAAAAAGCACTTGATTGAAAACCCGATAGCAAGTTACCAGCAGCATGGTTTTGGCTTATATTTAGTTGAACTTGGCAATACCAACACGCCGATAGGTATTTGTGGCTTACTTAAGCGTGAAACTTTTGATTTTCCTGAGCTTGGCTATGCATTCTTACCAGCGTATTGGGGAAAAGGCTATGCGTTAGAAGCCGCGAACTCTGCTTTACATTATGAAATTAATACCCACTCCCTCGCGAAAGTGATCGCAGTCACTGCACCTGAAAACGAAAGCTCAAAGGCTTTATTAACAAAACTCGGCTTCAGTCAATGCGGCATGGTTGAGTTATATAACACAAATAACAACCTATTCGAGTACATCAACACGAGTGATAATAACTCATAGCTGAGATTTGAAATCATGGTTTATGCTTTGCTATTTGTTTCGATACTCTATCTCTACAATCTGACAACGAATTTTATCGAGGTGTTCAATGAAATGTTCTGTTTACATAGCAACTAGCGCTGATGGTTATATTGCCACTATCGACGGCGGTGTTGATTGGTTACATAGTGCTGGCAATACTGATGCCGACATGAGTGATAACCCTGACATGGGTTTTGCCGATTATATTGCCTCGGTTGATTGTATGATCATGGGAAGAAAATGTATGGAGGTGATATCAAGCTTTGATCTCACGGCTGAGCAATGGCCCTACGGTGATATCAAAATTTATGCATTAAGTCGCACGTTAAAGCAAGTGCCTGAAAACTTACTCGGTAAAGTGGAACTTTACAGTGGGGATATTCACCGACTGATTAGCAAAATCGACCAAGAGGGTTTTACTCATGCTTATATTGATGGTGGCACCACTATCACCTCTTTTATCAATCAACAGTTGATCAATGAAATGACCATTACCCAAGCACCAATTCTACTTGGTACTGGTTTACCGTTATTTGGTGATATTCATCAAAAAGTCAGCTTAATCAGCGCTAAAGCAACGGCTTTTGCCAATAATTTTATTCAAACGAATTATCATCTGCAATATGATAAAAATAAATAGATATAGCGTAAAGTTAGCAAGGATATTTTAACCTAATGATCACCCTTAGGGCATTTAATGCCTCTGATATCGAGCTATTAATTCATTACTTGAATGAGCCTAAAGTCAGTCAGTATATTACTGCCGCTATTGCTCAACCGTATACCCAAGAAGATGCGCTTTGGTGGGTTAATACCGGCAGTGGTTCTGACTATATAAAGGCAATTGAATATAATGGTATTTTTGTTGGTTGTATTGCAGCTACCTTGGGTGAATTTGAATATAACCGTAGTGCTGAATTAGGCTATTGGCTTGGTTATGACTATTGGAATAAAGGGATTGCAACACAAGCCGTTACATTGTTTTCTCAAGTGCTATTTCAACAAACCAAGCTGACTAAATTATTTGTATCTGTCGTTAGTCAAAACATTGCTTCTATTCGTGTGTTGGCAAAAAATGGTTTTACCCAAGAAGGGTTATTAAAGCAGGCATCTTATAAAAATGGTGTTTATTTTGATGAGTGCTTGATGGCAAAGTTAAAGCCATAATGGCGAGTTAAAAAAAATTGTTACCGGTAAAATAACTGTTAACATTAAGGCATTAACGTTAAAGTATTAACATTAAACTAATGACGTTAACCTATTAATTAACGTTCGAGATTAAGTAAAAGCCACCACCAAAATATAAGGATATAGTGTGTTAGAGAATATATCAGAAAATGCAAAAGCATTGTTTTTACGAGATTTAATGCAAAGTTATGTTGGTCAGCAAGGATTGGGTTCTATGCCTAAGGCAGATCTTGATGCCCTCATCATTCACTTGTACCTAAAATATTCTGGCACGCAAAAGGTGGATGTTTTTGCACTGTCTGAAACCTTTAAAATTAAAGAAAGTCGGGTAAAGTCGCTTATCGAAACCGGCTGGATAAAGTTTTCTGGCAAGGATGAAGTGGAAGTTTGGCTTGATATTATTGCCTCACTTTCTCGGGTATCAATCGAGCTTGAAAGCCTTGAAAAAGGCCAAGTGCGTTTTAAATTAGAAAACCCTGCGCATTTTCGCTACTTTCAAAAGCAAGTGCGTTTATTAGAAAGTACTGCCACCTATTCGCCCTCTTCTGAGCAAGTTGTTACGCAATTTGATGTCTTCAATAAAGTCATTAATCGAGTGTACTTGTCTGTTTTGTCTCAACACCAAACTCAAACCAATGACGCGATAAAGGCTATTTATAAACGTATTAGAAATGACATTATTGGTCCTGAACGCTTTGAGTCATATCGCACAGGCGACAAACAATCTTCTATTTTAGGAAAATCTTTAAGTAAAGCGGCTGAACTTGCCGGTATCGCCTCACTTGTGATCAGTGTTTTTGGCAGTAACCCTGCTCCAATCCCCGTTAAGTAAACTAATGAACAAAGACTTTCGCCAAAATAAATACTTAAATGAATCAGGCTCTAAGCAAGGGACTTGGTATATCAATCGAATTGATTATTTCCAGTTCCACAGCTACCCGAAAGCAAACCAGCATAAATTTATCTCATTTATTGTCGCGATAAGTGCTTTTTGCCTCGCCTTAAAATTTGCTTCGATAAGCTTCCTTTTACTTGGTTTATTTCTTTATATTACCTACGTAGCAGCCCTGACCTTTATTTTACTTAAAAATAGGCTTTGTCGTTACAAGGGCTACTTTTTCTATCCCAAAAGAATTATCAGTTTCTTTAGAAGCATAGAAATAACCGTTGACTTAAACGACTTCGACTCGATTGCGACTATGTCGAAAAAATAATTATTTTTACCAAGGAGCTACAGCGGTTTGATTACAAAACATGCATCACTTTTCATCTTACTTTACTTTTTATTCAGTAGCTCTGTAGTCGCCGATGAACACTGCGGTAACAATAAGCAAGCAAGACTTCTTGCACAGTTAATCATTCAAGATAAGCAGCAAAAAAGAACCAACCTACGCTGCAATAAACTGCTCACAGACATTGCGGTAGCTAAAGCCAGTAAAATGTTAGAGTTTGGTTTGGTTGCTCATAATCTTGGCGGTAGCCCTAATGACCGGTTACGAGAGGCCGGTTACCAACTGCCAAATTATTACGGTAGTGAATTTAATAGTAATCAAGTGGAAGCAATAGCCGGTGGCTATGAAAGTGCTGAAGAGGTATGGCGTGGTTTTAAATCATCTACGCCGCATCGCACACATTTACTTGCTGAGCATGAGTTTTACCAAGAGCAAGATGAAATTGGCGTTGCCTTGATTAAAGAGTGGCACTCCCCTCACGTAGAGTATTGGGTTGTTTACTTAACCAAAGGTTTACAGGAAAATCAGACTTCTGAACCGTTATTTAATGATATACCAAACAAAGGGCTTTTTATCATACAAACGAAGAAAGCGTCTGATTAAGGGCTATAGTTGATACTGCTAGGAGGTTTGTTATGAGCCAACAAGAACCAATAAATTACGTCGAGTTTCCCGCAAAAGATATACCTGCAACCAAGCAATTTTTTCAGCAGGCATTTGCTTGGTCATTTGTTGACTATGGCCCAGAATATACTGCTTTTAGCCAATCCGGTATAGAAGGTGGTTTCTACTTATCTGATTTAGTATCAAGTACAAAAAATGGTGCTTGTTTAGTGGTACTTTTGAGTGACGATTTAGAAGGAAGTGAACAACGGGTAATAAACGCTGGTGGCATCATTAGCCAAGCAATTTTTTCTTTTCCTGGCGGTAGACGTTTTCACTTTATCGAGCCCAGTGGTAATGAACTTGCCGTTTGGTCAACGGTTAAAGCGAATATCGCTTAGCTAGCCATGCTAGCTGGTTCGCTAAAAGCATAAAAGCCACCTTTAAATGGTGGCTTTTATGCTTAATATTATTTCAGTGCTGGACATATGATTTCCAATTAAAACCATGCCGCATTAGATATATGCAGTAAGAAGTAACTTACCCGTGGCTTATTTTACTACAACAGGTAAGTTCTTGTCGGTCCATGCATTAAAGTCGCCTGAAAGATGATCTAAATGCTTAAAGCCTTGCTCGCTTAATAGTTTTCTCGCGACTTCTGCTCTTCGACCTGAACGGCAATAAATCACTACTTGCTTATCTTTAGCATTGGTTAATTCCAAAAGCCGTGTATCAAGCTCATCATGGGAAATATTCACTGCATTTGCTATATGCCCTTTCGCGAATTCTTCTGCGGTTCTTACATCAAGAATGACAATCTCTTGATTACTTTTCATTAACTGCTGTAGTTGTGTTTGACTAATATCTGCAGCATGAGATTGTGCCATCAATAAACACGATAAGGCCAATACCATCGCGTTAAACTTACTAAGTAGTAATCTTTTCATATTAATCCCTATTAACTTTTAGTTTTAGTTTTAGTTTTAGTTTTTTAAAGCTGGCTGAAAACTTTAAAGCGAGTTTACGTCTTTTTTAAGCTGCAATCATGTTACTTTTTACTGAACAACATAATTCCGCCGCCAATTAACGCACTTATACCAGCAACAAAAAATGCATCAAATGCCCCTAAACCATCTAGCCACAGAACGCCTGTCAGGTAAGCTCCAATTGCCCCACCAATACCGTAAACACCACCAAGGTAAATCCCCTGCCCTCGACTTTGCTGAGCTTGTGGGAAGTGCCTTGAAATAAACTCCATACTAGCACTGTGATATATGGCAAAGCTAGCCGCATGCAGCAACTGGATTAAGCAAAGTAGCAAAACTGAATCAACAACTATAGGCGTCAATATCCAACGAACACCACTAATACCAATACTAAAAACCAACAATGATTTTAAAGAAAAGTGCCTGAAAACAGTGCCCATAAAAATAAAAGCGACAACTTCTGCAACCACACCTATTGAAATAATTAAACCAACAGCTAAACCTGAATAGCCTGCATCATTTAGAAATAAGGCAAAAAACCCATAGTATGGACCAAAGCTGATTTGCAGCAGTAAACCCGCAATGAAGAAACACACAAAGCGACCATCAAGCAATTTACTGCGAATGGGCTCGAGCTCACTGGCGTTTGTTGGTAATGAATTAGCTATTTTTATTGGGCGAAGTTGTAAAGTACTGAAAAATAGAAAACCAAGAATGATTAAACCAATAACAGTAAAAAAATCATAGCCAAGTGAGCTCATTGCTTCACCTGCAATAATAGCAATGACCACAAAACCCAAACTTCCCCACAACCGCACTCGCGCATAAATCTTACTGCTTCGGCGCAGCGTAGTTAACGCATGGACTTCAAGTTGTGGCAAAATCGCGGTCCAGAACAAGGTAAATAATGCTAAGCAAAACGTTATTGGCCAATACTGACCAATCCAGAAAAGCATGACAAAACTTGCCAGCGCAAGAAAAGCACCTAGTCGAATGATAAATAAAGGCTTGCCCGATTTATCTGCAAGCACCGCCCATAAGCTAGGAGCAATTATCTTAGTTGCAGTGATAATGGCAAGAATTTCACCTACTTGTCTTGAATCAAACCCTTTTCCATCAAGAAAAACGGCCAGGTAAGGTGAAATTAAACCAAGGAGCGCAAAGTAAAAAAAATAACTCGAAGAAAGTCGAGTAAACATTGGGTTAAACAGTGTCAAAAAATTAACCTTTAGAGGATGATAAACAAAGAATACCCTAAATCAGTCATTAACTTAAGGTGAGGGTATGATAGCAAGGAATTAAATAGCTTACCCTAGGGATTATAGTATTGTGTTAACTATATTAGGTAAGCTATTTATTTGAAAAGGTTTGTAGTGAGTCGTTTTTATGACTCTATATTTGGCGTATGACACTGAACGTCAGCATTTTGCCCACGATGACGCAAAAAGTGGTCCATTAAGGTCAAAGCAAGCATGGCTTCTGCAATCGGTACCGCACGAATACCAACGCAAGGATCATGACGCCCTTTAGTGATAATATCAGTGGCTTCACCTGTTAAATCAACGGTTTTACCACTAACACCAATACTTGATGTTGGCTTCAACGCTAAGTGAGCAATAATTTGCTGTCCTGATGAAATGCCACCTAACACGCCACCTGCATGGTTTGTGCTAAAACCTTCTGGGGTTAATTCATCTCTATGCTCGGAGCCGCGTTGATTAACAACAGCAAAACCATCACCAACCTCAACTCCCTTAACGGCATTGATACTCATTAAGCCATGAGCAATATCGGCATCTAGGCGATCAAAGATTGGCTCGCCTAATCCTACAGGTACATTCGTTGCCACGACAGTAACTTTTGCGCCAATAGAGTCTTTTGATTTGATAATGTCTCTCAAGTGTTCATCAAGTTGCTCAAGTTTACTGTTATCAGGGAAGAAAAACGGATTTTCTTCAACGCTATTCCAGTCTACAGAGTTAACATCAAAAGGTTGCCCTTCAGGACCACTTGCACAAATATCACCTATTTGGGTAACACATGCTTGAATAGTCATGCCAAATTTCTCAGCTAAATATTTCTTAGCCACGGCACCCGCTGCTACGCGCATAGCCGTTTCGCGTGCAGATGAGCGTCCACCGCCACGGTAGTCACGTAAACCATATTTCTGCCAGTAAGTATAATCAGCATGTCCAGGTCGAAAGCTTTGAGCGATATTACCGTAATCTTTTGAGCGCTGATCGGTATTTTCAATCAGTAAACCAATAGGTGTTCCTGTTGTTTTCCCTTCAAAAACCCCCGACATAATTTTAACAACATCTGCTTCACGACGCGCGGTGGTGTAGCGAGAAGTGCCTGGTCGACGTCTGTCTAAGTCTATTTGTAAATCTTCCTCAGATAACGCTAATCCCGGAGGACAACCATCAATAATTGCGCCTAAACCTAAACCATGACTTTCACCAAAGGATGTCACTGTGAATAATTTTCCGAAGGTATTACCTGACATTTAACATTACCGCCTATTATTTAATTTTACTCGCCCGCGATTTTTTAAGCTGGGCTATTGACTATTTAATTATATTTTAACAATTACTGACTAAGTACAGCAGCCTTAAATAACTCACTATGCTGTGTTAATTGCGCCTTAGTTAACATGAATACACCGTGACCACCACGCTCAAACTCCAACCAAGTAAAGTCGACTTCTGGATAAACTGCCTCGACATGATATTGTGAATTACCTACTTCACAAATGAGTATGCCATTGTCAGTTAAGTGCTGAGCACTTTCTGCCAATATTACTCTGACAATATCTAAACCATCTTCACCACACCCTAAGCCCATTTCTGGCTCATGGGTAAATTCAGTGGGTAAGCTGTCAATATCCTCTTGATCAACATAGGGAGGGTTAGAGACAATTAAATCATATTTTTGTCCAACAACCCCAGAAAAAACATCAGATTGAATTGGAATAACTTGTTCGCTTAAACCATGGTTTTCAATATTCATCTGAGCAACATTTAACGCATCAATAGATAAATCAACTGCATCTACCTCTGCATCAGGAAAATAACTTGCACAAGCTATCGCAATACAACCACTGCCAGTGCATAAGTCTAACACTCTTGCCGGTGGTTCTTGCTGACTAAAGTAAGGGGTAAAATGTTGTTCTATGAGCTCACCAATTGGAGAACGCGGTACTAACACCCGTTCATCGACATAAAAAGGTAATTGAGCAAAGTATGCTAAGTTGGTGATATAAGCTACAGGGAGTCGCGTGGTAACTCGTTGTTCAAACAGCGCTAAAACTTGTTGCTTTTCTTGAGTGATTAATCGGCAATTCATTACTTGCTCACTCATGTCTTCTGACAAAGACAAGGCATACATAACGAGCGTATTCGCCTCACTCAAGGCATTATCAGTACCATGACCATAAAACAACTCAGCCTGATTAAACAAGGTTGCGCCGTAACGACAAAAATCAGCAATGGTATGTAATTGCTCTACTATAGGGTCGAAGTTAGTTTCGCTCACCGGGTATTCCTTATATAAATACGATCTTTCTTTTGAATTTTTCTGTTAACTTTATTTTTGCCTAACGCGCTTCATTCAATGTGCTATAACTTACTACGCTATTTTACTGGTAAAGTAGCGAATTAAGCTATTTTTATTCAACTCGAAATGTTTTAAACTGCGCTGATGAAAAATAAAGCCTTAAAATCAGACTTATCCTCGATAAGAGCCGAGTTACGAAGCCAAGAAAAAGAACTGGCTGATAAAAACCGACGAGCGAAACAGTCTACTGCGCTAAAAAAATCAGCTGATATAGCCGATGAGCTACCCTCTGATGATAAGCAACTTTTT
Source organism: uncultured Colwellia sp. (assembly GCA_913057925.1). Classification (GTDB taxonomy): domain Bacteria; phylum Pseudomonadota; class Gammaproteobacteria; order Enterobacterales; family Alteromonadaceae; genus Colwellia. The sequence continues at coordinate 9,660 of CAJXPG010000001.1, forward strand.
GCCGCCGCGACAAATCAAGTAAAACCACTGATTCATGATACAGTTAGATTAAATAAAACTGGCCACAAGTCTAACACTTCACTAAAAAATGACCAAGCAGGAAACAAGGCAAATAGAGCTGTTGCACAATTTCATTTTTCTGATGAATTTGAACCTGATCTTAACCAACAAGGTCCGATGAAGTATGTTCGTGAAGGCGTTGATAGTTTTGAAGTAAAAAACTTACGCCGAGGCCATTATGCGCCGGACTTAATTCTTGATTTACATGGACTAGACCAACATCAAGCGAAGAAAGAGTTAGCTGCACTTTTACATGCTTGCCAAAAAGAACATGCACAATGTATTTGCATTGTTCATGGCATCGGCTCACACATTTTGAAAAACAAAGTGCCGCACTGGTTAGTACAACACCCTGATGTGATGGCTTTTCACCAAGCGCCATTAGAATGGGGAGGCAATGGCGCTTTATTGGCGTTAATAGAATTAAAAGATAAGTTTAATCGAGATTAAATTACTTAACTTACTTTGATTTATCAATACTGAACAATATTATTAGCGACCAGGTAATCGTAGCGTCTAATTAAAATCACTCGGGGAGATCATAGCCACTAACTCCCCTTTCATCGTTTGAACATCATAATTTATTTGCGCGATACCCGCTGTAGCAAAAATAGGCGCATTCTCAGATTGAGTTAACTCAGCAACCAAATAACTGACTAACGGCATATGAGAAACAATTAATAAATTTTGCTGCGCTAAATCAAGTGCACTGTCACTACAAACACCATCGATATAATCATGGACTTGTTTAGCATTGCCCGATGGCGTAATAAAATCTAACGTAGTTATTAAGGTTTGCATAGTAGCGGTTACAATGCTGCATGTTTGTTGGGCACGAACATAGGGGCTAACGAAAACTTGCTTAGAGGATATTTGATTTTGCTCAAACCAGTCAGCCATGGTTTGTGCTTCTTTTTTTCCAGCACTTGTTAATGCTCTTTGGCTGTCGTCAAGGGTTCCTTGCCCAATAAAATTTTGAGCTTCACCATGACGCATGATAAATAGTTGCATTGTTTCTCTCACCGAAAACTTAGCTGTTATGTACCCAGACGTTCACAATCGCTAACTTTTTACCATTATTTAAGCTAAAGTATTGAGTCTGAGTTATTTTTGCGGCTATAGTAATAGAAATAAACTCGCTTTAGTAACAACAGTTAAGAATAAATAGGCTTTTTTTATTCCTTAAAGTAATTAAGGAATTGCATTATCTCCCTGTTATTTTCATTTACTATCCATTTTCTCGTCATACGCTTTGCTGTTTAAAGTGTTCTTAGGAGCCTTAGTGTTGAAGCAAAGTCCCAATGATTTAAAACAATATCAACCAGTTACTCTAGACAACGGTTTAAGAGTACTGCTTATTCATAATGATGAAAGCTCAAAATCTGCAGCAGCCCTAGCTGTTAATGTCGGTCATTTTAATGATCCCAGAGACCGACAAGGATTAGCGCATTTTTTAGAACACATGTTGTTTTTAGGCACAGAAAACTTTCCCGATGGCAGTGAATATCAAAAATTCATCAGTCAGCACGGTGGCAACCATAACGCATGGACAGGTACTGAACACACGTGCTTCTTTTTTGATATTGGCGCAGAACATTTTGATTTGGCACTAGAGCGTTTCAGTGAGTTTTTCATTTCTCCATTACTTGCTGATGAGTTTGTTGTCAGTGAACGTGAGAATATAGATGCTGAATTTACTTTAAAGTTAAAAGATGACATCAGGCGTTTATATGATGTTCATAAAGATACTGTTAACCCTAAACACCCATTTTCACAATTTTCTGTCGGTAACCTTGATACGTTAGCTGATAGAGATGGAAAAAATATCAGTAAAGAAGTACAAGCATTTTTTACACGTTATTACCGCGCTCACTATATGACCCTGGCAATTGAAGGGCCTCAGCCCTTAGCTGAGCTTCACACGCTAGCAGAGCAATACTTTTCGCCAATTAAACCTGCCGAAAACCCCTTGCCTAAAATAGCGCAGCCACTGTATTTAGCGAAAAATCAAAAAATAAAAATTAATGTCTGTCCGGTTAAAAATGATCATCAATTAATTTTAAGCTTTGCCATGGACAGCATTGATCAATATTACCAAGATAAACCAGAATCAATTCTTGCTTATTTATTAGGTCATGAGGGTGAAGGCAGTATTTTATCTTTACTTAAAAAGCATCAGTGGGCCTTCGCATTAACCGCAGGCGCAGGGATAAATGGTTCAAACTTTAAAGACTTTAATATCAGTATTTCCTTAACAGAGTTAGGGGAATCTCACCTTAATGAGGTGGTAGATATTGTGATGGCCTACATTAATCTACTTAAAAATACTGAAATAGCTGAGCACTACTATCAAGAAAAGCAAAAGATCAGTAATTTAGCTTTCACTTACCATGAAAAAATGCGCCCACTAGACAGCGTCAGTCAGCTTGTCATTAATATGCAGCATTACCCGCAAGAACATTATATTTTCGGTGACTATATAATGTCAGGAATGTCTACGGAGAACATAAGCAAACTATTAGATGATTTACATGTCGATAATATGCGCTTATTACATGTCAGTCAGCAGAATCACTTTTCAAGAAACAGCTTTTGGTATCAGGTGCCTTATCATGTTGAAGTTATCCCAGAGCAGCAGCTCGCAAGCTGGCGAAACATTAAAGCATCTGAACAAATGCATACTGATAATCTTTTTTTACCTGAAGCAAACCCTTATATCGTCGAAACACCCAAGGTTTATCCAAGCGAACAAGTTTCAAATCAGCAACTAACCGCTATTCCTGAAAAAATCCTTAATAAAAATGGACTCGTTGCTTGGTATAAACAAGATCATACCTTTAAAGTTCCTAAGGGTTATCTCTATATTGGTATCGATTCACCATTTGTTGTCGCAAGCGTGGCAAATACTGCTATGACACGTTTATTTGTTGATTTATATACAGATACTGTGATTGAAGAGAATTACCAAGCCGAATTAGCCGGTATTCATTATCACCTTTATGCTCACCAGGGCGGTGTTACCGTACAAGTATCAGGCTATAGTGAGAATCAACATTTGCTACTCAACAAGCTATTACAAAGATTAAAGAATCATCAAGTGTCTGAAGCACACTTTAATCTTTTTAAAACACAGTTGATCAAATATTGGCAAAATAGTGAAAAGAGTAAATCTATCTCACAACTTTTTGCCGCACTTAGCTCGGTGATGCAACCTAATAATCCAAGTAGTAAGTTATTAGCTAATGCGATGAGCCAGGTTACTTTTGAACAATATCAAGAATTTAGCCAGCAACTTTTCAAACAAGTGACACTTGAAGTATTGATTCATGGCAACTGGTTAACTGAGCATGCCTTACAGCTTTGTGATTCGATAGAGAATGCTTTTAGTTCGGATATGGATAACAAGTATGCGATGCAATGTCCAGTCACGGATATTAGTGACAAAGAGACGCTTCTTTTACCGATAAGCTTACCAGAGCATGATCATGCCTGTGTGATTTACACGCCATTCAAGCAAAAAGATGACCAAACAGTTGCCCTAACGATGATTACCAGTCACCTATTATCACCGTTGTTTTTCCAACAAATGCGCACTGAAAAGCAATATGGTTATTTAGTCGGTGTCGGCTATGTGCCGATCAACTCCTACCCGGGTATCGCATTTTATATTCAGTCTCCGCACAGCGATGCGTTTGTTTTGGCGCAAGCTATGGACGAATTTATTACTGACAGTATCAATTTACTCAGCGATATTAGTGAACAAGAATGGCAAAACTTAGCACAAGGTTTAGCGAGTCAGTTACAAGAAAAAGATCAAAACTTACGCATTAAAAGTCAACGATTTTGGGCTGCTATCTGCAATAAGGATGAAGCGTTTATTCAAAAAGAAAAGTTATTACAAGCTGTTTTAGACTTAAGCTTAGCGCAGGTAAAAACCTTCTTAAAAGAACAGCTCATTGCTCAAAGCCAACCTGATAGGTTTATTTTATACTCAGAAAGTGAACAGCTTGAGGAGGTAAATATACCTAAAGGAGAAAAGGTAAAAGATATGGATGAATTTATTAAAGCTAGCCCGAGAAAATTCTAGAGCTAGCTTAAACATTATTATTAGCCGTTTTTCGGATAATAGCTTTCATCATTTTCAGCCATTGTCACTAATGCTTGGCAAGGAGCGTAACGTTCGCCATGTTGCTCTGCCCACTGGCTTAACTGAGCAACAACCGATTTAGCGCCAACCTTATCAATATAACGTAATGGTCCCCCTAAAAATGGCGGGAAACCAATACCAAAGATAGCACCAATATCGCCATCCCTTGCATTTCTGACAATGCCTTCATCAACACAACGCGCCGCTTCATTTAGCATCATATAAGTACAACGCTTGCTAATTTCTGTTGCTGATAAACTACCTTGAGGTTTAATCGACAATAAACGGTAAATGCTTTCATCGACTTGTTTGCTGCCCGATTTAATCCCCTTCGCAGTGTTTTGAATGGTTTTAACAAGACTCTGCTTTTGATAAAGATAAAAACCTTTATTGGCTTTTTTACCTAAACGACCATCATTAAGTAACTTATCAAAGGCAGCAGGAGCAGCAAAACGTTCTCCTAAATCTGCTTGTAAAATTGGTCCTATTTTAGCGCCGACATCAATACCAACTTCATCAAGTAACTGCATTGGACCTACCGGAAAACCAAATTTTACCAATGCTTTATCAATTTTATCTACAGGTTCACCTGCTAATAATAAAATAGCAGCTTCATTCATGTATGGCGCTAAAATACGGTTAACATAAAAACCGGCTTTATCTTGCACCACAATAGGCGTTTTGCCTTGTTTTTTAGCAAACGCTACTGTAGTAGAAATAGTTTGATCAGAGGTTTTCTCATGAGGAATAATCTCCACTAATGGCATTTTATCTACCGGAGAAAAATAATGTAAACCAATAACATTTTCAGGGCGTTTAGCTTTTGCGGCAATTTTTCCAATAGGTAAACTAGAAGTATTACTGGCAAAAATAGTTTTATCGTGGCCGTGCTCTTCAACTTCAGCCACCATGTTCTGTTTTAGCGTCAGATCTTCAAACACAGCTTCAACAACAATATCTAGTGCTTTAAAGCCAGTATACTCAACGCTACCTGTGATCATTGCTAACTGCTTTTGCATTTCACTGTTTAAGATAAAACGGCGTTTAACTTTTTTATTGAGTACTTGAAAACTGTACTTTAATGCTTGGCTAATGCCTTTGTGGTTAATATCTTTAACACGCACAGGTACTTTAGCTTTTGTTGCGGTTACAAAAGCAATACCGCCGCCCATTAAGCCGCCACCTAAAACGCCTGCCTTCGCTATTTTCTCGGGCATCACATCAGCAACACCTTGCTCTTTTTTCATTGCTGTTGTGGCAAAAAATAATTGGCGTAATTGAGCAGACTCATCACTCATCACCAAATCGGCAAAATGCTCTGCTTCAATTTGATAGCCATTCTCTGCAGAAAATTCAATACCTGTGCGCACACAATCAATGATCTTAGCAGGGGCCGGGTAGTTTCCTTGGGTTTTGGCTTGTACAGTTTTTTGTGCTTGTTGATAAACAATATTACGGCCAACGCTATTATTTTCCAGTAACTTATCAACAACGCCTTGTTTACGATGAGCTGATTTTTTACCTCGTTGTCCTAAAGTAATCGCCTTTTGTTCAGCAACCGCTAATAACACACTACTGGGCACTACATCATCAACCAAACCCGCTTTTAATGCCTGTTTAGCGCGTAGTTGTTTGCCGGTAAGCATCATATCGAGAGATTTTTGCAAGCCAACTAATTTAGGCAAACGTTGCGTGCCACCACTACCGGGTAATAAACCAAGTTGTACTTCAGGTAAACCTAAAGCCGTTTTAGGGTTATCCGTACACACTCTGGCATGACATGCCATAGCAAGCTCTAAACCGCCACCTAAACACGTGCCATCAATAGCCGCAACTATTGGAATAGCAAGTTGCTCTAATTGAGAAAAAATCCTCTGACCCTGTCTAGATAGTGCCACCACTTCTTCGCGACTTTGACACGCATCAAGCATATTAATATCAGCGCCAGCAACAAAGGAGTCTTGCTTACCGCTGCAAAGTACAATACCTGTAATCGTTTTATCTGCTTTAATATCAGCAAGCACGGCATTAATTTGCTCGGCAAACTCAGCTTTTAAGGTATTAACATTTTCATCAACAACATCGATAACAAGATGAGCAATACCATTGTCTTGTCGATTTAAGGTAAATGCACTCTGTACCACTGCGTTTGTTGACGCTACAGCTTTTTCTTGGCTATCATCTTTTTTCGTTGTTTCACTCATTAATCTGTCTCCACAATCATAGCTGCGCCTAAACCACCAGCAGCACAAGCGGTTGTTAGCCCAACACCACCACCTCGACGGTTTAATTCATTCAGTGTTTGGGTAATAAGTCTTGCACCGGTTGCAGCAAATGGATGGCCATAAGCAAGTGAGCCACCCATCACGTTAAATTTATCCATATCGATTTCACCAATGGCTTTGTCACGGCCTAGTTGTTCTTTTGCAAACTTAGTGCTGCCAAACATCTTCATATTTGCTAATGCTTGCGCGGCAAATGCTTCATGCATTTCAATTAAGTCTAAATCAGCTAAATTCATACCTGCACGTTGTAGTGCAATAGGTGTGGCATAACTTGGCCCCATTAACATATCTTGCCAAACATCAATGGCTGCGAAGCCAAAGCTACGAATATATCCTAGTGGTTTATAGCCAAGCTCTTTGGCACGTCCTTCACGCATCAACAATATAGCGGCACCACCATCTGTTAGTGGTGTACTTGTCGCTGCGGTAACCGAACCATGTTTACGGTCAAATACCGGCTTTAATTTAGCATAACTTTCTAATACAGAATTTTCGCGGATACAGTTATCTTTATCAATAAAATTTTTGTAAGGCTCGGCATGTGCTGTCATCACTTCACCGGCTAATTTACCTTCTTGCCAACTTTGCGTAGCTAAAGTATGCGATCTATGTGCTAACGCATCCTGCTCTTGACGAGAAATTTGATAGGTCTTGGCCATCTGCTCTGCCGTTTCTCCCATAGAGATACCGGTCGAGTATTCAGCAACGGCTGGAGATACAGGTAATAAATCTTTTAAACCCAGTCGGCTAATGAGTGACAATCTTTGGCCTAACGTTCTGGCTTTAGTGAGATCAACTAAAGTACGTGCAAGTCTTTTCGAGACACCAACAGGTGCAACCGAAGATGAATCAGCACCACCAGCAATACCAACATCAACATGCCCTGCCATAATTGACTCAGCAACATTCACGGTTGATTGGAAACTTGTCGCACAGGCACGAGAAACACTATAGGCATCTGTAGACACGTTCATACCTGTACCTAGCACTATTTCACGCGCAATGTTTGGCGCTTCAGGCATTTGAACAACTTGACCAAAGACCAGCTGATCAATGATTGCTGGGTCAACATCATGCTTTTGCAATAGTTCGTTAACAACGATTTTCCCCAAATCAACTGCAGGTACGCCATGAAATGCCGTCGCTTGTTTAGCAAAGGGTGTACGCAATCCCGCGACAATAGCGATGCGTTCACCCGTTGAAGTAGTTAGTCTTTTCATTGTCATTTATTGCTCCAAACACTTTGTTATATGGTTATTTATTATGGAATCTAAAGAGGTCAGACCTCTGCTTTATTACTTGATTCTAACGAACTGATAAAAAAATTCAATCATTAGTGCCACTAAAGTTGTTAAATAAAAGGCTCTGAATTCACATATAGTTAAGATTTTGTTACGTATCACTTGTTTTCTTTATCAAAAACCTTATATAAAATACTAGCTTAATTTTTTAGTAAGTTTTTTCTTAGCTTAAATATGCTCCAAAGCGCTATTTATTACGGGGCAACATTGATGAGCAAGCTAAATTTCACCTTAAAACGAACAAATAAAAGAAATAATACGTATGGCAATTGAACACTTTTCTACCTTAAAACAACATCTATCTTCACAAATCGTCGGACAAGAAGCGTTAGTTGAAAATTTACTTATTGCCTTACTTGCCAATGGACACTTAATTGTAGAAGGTCCACCGGGTTTAGCTAAAACGCGCGCAGTTAACGCATTAGCTCAAGGCTTAGAAGCTGACTTTCACCGTATACAGTTTACCCCCGATTTATTACCTGCAGATTTAACAGGTACCGATATCTATCGCCCTGAAGATGGTAGTTTCGTTTTCCAACCGGGTCCACTTTTTCAAAATTTAGTGTTGGCCGATGAAATTAACCGTGCCCCCGCAAAAGTTCAATCAGCCTTATTAGAGGCGATGGCAGAAGGTCAAATTACCGTAGGTCGTAAAACTTATGAGCTACCTGAGTTATTTTTAGTGATGGCAACGCAAAACCCAATTGAGCAAGAAGGTACTTATCCGCTGCCTGAAGCTCAATTAGATCGTTTTTTAATGCATATTGAAATTGGTTACCCTGATGCATTAAGTGAGCTTGAAATACTGAAAATAAACCGTGGCGAAGCGTTAAGTTCCAAGGCAAAATCAGATGAGAATGCAGATTCCGAAAAAAAGACCGCGTTGCGTACTTTAAGTCAGTCTGAAATTTTTTCTGCCCGAGACCAGGTGCTTAATATTCATATGGCTCCTTCACTGGAAAGCTATATGGTCGATTTAATTATCGCGACTCGTCAACCTGAAAAGTATGACGATAAGCTGGCTGCATGGCTTGCTTTTGGTGCTAGCCCTCGAGCAACAATTGCGCTGGATAGATGTGCCCGCGCCCGTGCTTGGTTACACAACCGTGATTTTGTTAGCCCTGAAGATATTCAAGCAGTGTTTCACAATGTGTTAAGACATCGTATTTTATTAAGTTATCAAGCTGAGGCTGAAGGTATTACTTCGAATCAAGTACTCGACCACATTTTAACATTAGTAGCTGTAGCCTAATGCGTTTTCACCGCTTTACCTTAAGCGGTGATGAAACATTATCTCTACATTATTAGTTAATTAATTGAGTCGTTTTATGTGGTTTAATCGTCAAAAACAAGTATCAACAGCATCGTCAAGTTTAGATTGTACTCAATCAAAACTTGACGGTTTGTATAGCAATGGTATCGATTTATCAATGCAGGAACTCTTACAATACCAAAGTAAGAGTAATTTGATTGATCTAAAGGGTAAGAAAAACATCCAAGGCAAACAAGCGGGAAATTATTTATCCCGCAGTAAAGGCCGTGGCATGGAGTTTGATGAAGTTCGTCATTATCAAACCGGTGATGACGTACGTGCCATCGACTGGCGAGTTACTGCCCGAACAGGGAAAACCCACACCAAGTTATTTCGCGAAGAAATTGAAAGGCCAGTACTCGTTGCCACTGATTTAAGCCAAAACATGCGCTTTGGTAGTAAATTACTGTTCAAGTCTGTCCAAGCTGCGCATCTAGCAGCACTTGTCGCTTGGCATGCTAAAGCGCGAGGTGATCGCTTAGGTGGCTTGGTTTTTTGTGATCAGCAACATATTGAATTAAAACCACGTAGTCGAAAAGCTGGGGTTTTACATTATCTTCATGCATTAACCACCTTAAACAACCAAACATCTGTGCCAAACGCTATCTCTTCTAACACAGTGGCAGACACTAAAGCGCTAGACGCACCTCAACGGCAAGCGAGCACTTTGCAAAATGACTTTGAACATCAATGTGCTCGATTAAGACATATCGCAAAACCTGGCTCACTGGTATATTTAATTACTGATGGTTACTCGTTATTAAATGAAAAAAATAGCCAACATGCATTACGACATTTGACACAAATCAGTCAGCATTGCGAATTAGTGGTTTGTTTAATACAAGACCCGCTAGAACAGACGTTACCGAGTAGTAATTTAAAGCTTTCAGTCACTTTCACTGATGGAAAAAACCGTCAACAGTTAACACTAGGTGATAGTGAAACTGCCGAAAAATACCAACAACAAGCAAGTAAACAAGCCAATTTAATGCAGCAGCAATTAACAAAAACCGGTGCGCGGATAATACAATTTACTGCGGGAGAAACACTGGAGCAACAACTTAAGTATCAAGGAGTAGCGTTGTAATGAATGTCGCAAACTCTCCTGCTCAAGGCATAGCGCCAACAGGTCAAACAACACAATTACAACTTCATGATATTCACTTACCTGAACAAGTCAGTAATTTTCCAACCGCTCTGGGCTGGTGGATATTACTGGTAATCGTCTTGGTATGCGGTTTTTGGCTTTTTAAGAAGTTCAAAAAAGATCGTCTGTTAAACGCTAAAAAGAATCAAGCACTTGCTGCGCTAAAAAACAATCCTGAACTTAACGCTAATGATTGCATTAACTTATTAAAGTGGGCCGCAATGCAATATTTTAGCCGCGAGCAACTGGCGAAACTGTACGGTGATAACTTGCAACAATTTCTACAAGCACAATTACCGACCCAACATCAGCATAGTTTTAACACACTCAGTATTGATGCATTTCAAGCACAATATCAATCACCAGATTGTTCATCTTCTGAAGTAGATAAACAATGCCAACAAGCAACCAAACTTTGGCTGACTCATGCTTTACCGGTGAAAAACTTAACTGCTAACTCAAAGGAGTTAAGCTAATGATAAGTTTTGCTTTCCCTTGGTTATTTGCCCTGTTGCCGCTGCCATTCATTATCTATTTATTACCGGCTAAAAAAAATGCGCAACAACAAAGCGCTTTAGTTATGCCAACACTTATCAACATTTCTACTGATACGGTAAGTTTGCAGAAAAAAAATAAGGCCCCGCTAACTGTTCTCATTACTTGCTGGCTGTTAATTGTTGTCGCCATTTGCCAACCACAATGGCTAGGTGATGCTATTGATATTCCTAGCGAAGGCCGAGAAATGATGATTGCCGTTGACCTTTCTGGCAGCATGGAAATTGAAGATATGCGTCTTAATGGTCGTGATGTTAACCGCTTACAGATGCTTAAAGTGGTGCTTGGAGATTTTATCGATAGACGGGTAAGTGATCGACTCGGCTTAATATTATTTGCTGATGACGCTTACATGCAAACACCAATGACATTCGATCGAAAAACCGTTAAACAAATGCTCGATGAAAGTGAGTTAAACCTGGTGGGTCGAAAAACCGCTATTGGCGATGCAATTGCATTAGCGGTAAAACGTTTTGATGAGAAAAAAGAATCAAATAAAGTGTTATTGCTGTTAACTGACGGACAAAACACCGCAGGAAAAATCAGTCCTGAGCAAGCACTCGAACTAGCGATTGCTAAGGAGATAACAATTTACACCATAGGCATTGGCGCCGATGTTATGATGCAACAATCTTTATGGGGCTCTCAACGAGTAAATCCATCCAGTGATTTAGATGAAAGAAGTTTATCCAATATTGCCGAAAAAACGGGTGGTCAATATTTTCGAGCTCGAGACAGTGAAAGTATGAGTGAGATATATAACTTGCTCGATAAACTTGAGCCAGTTGAGCAAGAGCAACAACAAATGAGACCGCTAACCGCGCTATTCTATTGGCCGTTAAGCTTTGCGGCCTTGCTCGCTTTTGCCTACCTATTAACCTTACATTTCTCTTTTTTAGTACCTAGTAATCGTTTTAGCAGCAAAGATGCTAACACTAGGAGCAGTAATTAATATGTCTACTGAACACGTTAATCTTTTTTCAACGCTAAGCGCTGATTTCAGCTTTGAAAGTTTTATCGATAATTTTCATTTTATTCGCCCATCATGGTTAATGGCGTTTTTCGCGTTATTTTTAGTATTGTGGCTACTCAAAAAAATTCGATATTACCAATCACCTTGGCAACACTTTTTACCCAAACATTTATCAAATGCCTTATTGGAAAGTTCAAACAAGGCAACTTCTGAGCAAGCTGTTGCAAAAAATCGCTATTGGCTAAAACCCAGTATCATCGGTAGTTGTATTATTATTGCTTTAGCTGGCCCTGCATGGCAAAAATTGCCTCAGCCGGTATATCAGTTAGAGCGAGGCGCGGTGCTTGTTATGGACATGTCTTATTCCATGTATTCAACCGATATTAAACCCAATAGATTAACCCGTGCTCGCTATAAAGCCATTGATTTATTGAACAACATTAAAGAAGGTGACATCGGCTTAATTGCTTATGCTGGCGATGCTTTTATTATTAGTCCATTAACCCAAGATGTAAAAAATATTGAACTACTGCTGCCTTCTTTATCCCCTGACATCATGCCGGTACATGGTGCTAATGCATTAGCTGCATTAACCCTTGCTGATCAAACATTGAAAAATGCAGGACATGTTAGTGGTGATATCTATTGGTTTACCGACGATATTGACAATGAAGAGATGTCAGATATTTATGATTGGTCAAATAAAAATAGTCATAGCTTAAATATCCTTGGCGTCGGCACACAAGCAGGAGCGCCGATTAAACTTAGCAGTGGTAAGTTACTCAAAGATAACCGAGGCGCTATTGTGGTGCCAAAGCTACCTGAACATAGACTTTCAGCCATTAGCAAACGCAGTAGCGGAAGTTATCATTCTATTACTAACAACGATAGTGATATCAAAAAATTGACCGCTCACTTGTCTCAAAACCTTGATGATAAATTAGAAACTGACTCGAGTAACGCAAACAATGGCCGTGAAAAAGAACAATCTTTACAAGGTGATAAATATCAAGAAGCAGGCCCTTGGTTATTAATCATTATCTTACCTTTTTTACTTAGTTACTTTCGTCGCGGCTCGAGTATTTTAGCAATTAGCTGGTTATTGCCTGTTACACTAACCATTAGCTTAATGGGAACAAGTACCAGCAGCTTTGCCAATGAACAGCGCGTAACCGATACCAGCTCTTCGACCTCAAATGACATTAAAACAAGCGAGAACACTGCTGCAACCCTTTGGAAAAACCTTTGGAAAACACCTGATCAACAAGCCCAACAGCATTTTCAGCAAGAGCAATATCAACAAGCGGCTAAGCAATTTGAAAACAGCCAATGGCAAGGTAGTGCGCACTACAAAGCCGGTGACTATGAACAAGCATTAGAAGCATTTAAACAAAGCGATACTGCGCAATCATTATATAACCAAGGTAATGCTCATGCACAACTTCAACAAGTCGATGAAGCGATAGCGGCTTATAAAGATGCGCTAAAAAAAGACCCTAACCTTTCAGGTGCAAAAGAAAACTTGGCACAACTTGAAGCGTTAAAGAAACAACAAGAACAATCTAAACAAAATTCTCAAGACGGTGACCCTCAAGATTCTGAGAATGATGAGCAGCAACAGTCTGACGATCAAAAGCAGGACTCAGAGCAATCTGACAGTGAGCAGCAGCAAGATAAGCAGCAAGACGGTCAGACATCAAAAGATCCTCAACAACAAAGCCAAGAACAACAACGTAAAGACCAAGAAAAAGAGCAAGAGCAAGAGCAACAAAATCAGTCCCAAAAGGAACAATCTCAGCAAGAAGCCGAGCAAGAAGAACAACAAGCAAAACGTGCACAAGAGCAGAAAACAGAAGAAGAAAAATTACAAGAAGAAAAAGCCTTAGCTCAACAAGCCAGTGACAGTAAAAAGCAAGAAACAGAGCAAAAGCATCAACAATTACTCAATAAGGTAACGGACGATCCGTACTTGTTATTAAGAAATAAAATGCGACTAGAATATCAAAAGCGCCGTAACGAAGGTGCATCCCAAGGAGGTAATAAAAAGTGGTAAGTTCTTCATTACAATATGTTGAGAAAAAAACGGGTTTATCTTATTTTCAAAGGCTACTAGCCACCCTGTTCGTCCTGGCAACACTTGTTTTTACAAACAAAGCCTTAGCTTTGTCGCAAGTTACCGCCACGGTTGATAAAAATCCTGCAATGATCAATGAATCAATTTTATTAACCGTTGTTGCTGATGATGATGTAGGTCGTAGCGCTTTAGATACTTCACCTTTACTGAGTGACTTTATTGTCGGCCAAACATCGGTAAGCTCACAAACAAGTATGGTAAATTTCAAAACTACGCGCAGCACCAAATGGCAAGTTATCTTAATCGCCAGAAATTCGGGTGACTTTACCATCCCTGCCCTCACCATCAATAATGTCAGTAGCGAGCCTATTGCTTTAACCGTTGTCGAAGCCAGCGCTACAAATGATGCGATGCAAGCAGATATCTTTATTACCAGTGAATTATCAAGTAATACAGTCTATGTTCAACAATTGCTAACCTTATCACTTAAACTGCATTTCTCCGTTGAACTTAAAAGCGGTAACCTTACTGAACCAAGTTTTACTGGTGCGGCTATTGAGAAAATTGGTCAAGATAAACAGTCAGAGAGTATTATTAACGGCAAACGCTACCGGGTGATTGAGCAAACTTACGCGATAACGCCAGAGCAAAGTGGTGATTTTATTTTACCTGCGGCGCTATTTTCAGGGGAAGTACTTCAAGCATCAAAACGTCGTTCTAGCTTTTTAAGTTTCGCACAAACAAAACCTGTCAGTATTTTAGGTGAAGAGCTAAATTTAACCGTATTACCAATTCCTAGCAATTACCCGAGTAATAGCCAATGGCTGCCGACAGAAATACTGACCTTGCATCAAGAGTGGCAATCTGGCGCTGGCGAGTTTGTTGTGGGTGAGCCAATTACTCGCACTATTACATTAACCGCAGCGGGCTTATCAAAAGCTCAATTACCAAAACTTGACATGAAAAATAGCGCTGGTTTAAAGGTTTACCCAGATCAAGCCGAACTTCATGCCAATTTATCCAGCGAGCGATTGGTCAGTCAAAAAGTACAAAACTTTGCCATTGTGCCTAGCCATGCGGGTGATTTTGTTTTACCTGCAATGGAAGTAACCTGGTTTAATACCATTACCAATAAAATTGAACAAGCAAGCTTACCTGCGCAAACTATTACCGTTAAGGCTGCGCAAGGTGAAGTATCAACGCCAACAACTGCTGAACAAGAAAGCCAAGCTAACAAAGAGCTAAACAATCAAGTACAAGCATTACCAGAGCAAAATAATAGTAGTCAAGCGACTGTTGCTGATACTCGCCTGCTTTGGCTGATTGCCTGCTTATGGCTACTGACTATAATCGCTTGGTTCCTTCATGTACGCTTTTTAAAGCAATCATATAGTGGCAATAAGCAGAAAAATAAAGCTGCACCTGATAATGGTAACCATTATCTTGCCTTACTTGCGGCATGTAAGAAAAATGACGCTGAGCAAGCATTAAGCTTAATATTACCTTGGTTAAGACACTTACTAAGACAAAGTAACCCTAATACTCAAGTCAATAACCTTGCACAAGCACAAGATATGCTCAATGATCAAAACCTCGCCACGGCGCTCAATGATTTACAGCAACACTTATATGGCAAAAGTGCCGTTATCGGTGCTCCATCATGGCAAGGTATGACGTTACTTAGCGCGATTCAACAAGTGAATAAACTTAATAGCGTCAAAAATAACACAACACAAACCATGTCACTTAACCCCAGCCATTAATTCTATTAGAACGTTAATTATCTAGAGTCCTTGCATTAGGGCTCTAGAACTGCATTTTCAAGCAACGACAATTAACTAACTTCAACTAGTTAACGACTGCAATCCTGACTTTCCCTACTCTTTAAAACGGTTATCAAGTCACTATTATGGTAATTTCACGCTAGAGTAATCGATATACTAAAAAGATTTATCTTTTTTGAAATTATCTTGAGCCTACTAAGGTCTTTACCCATATGATGACAAAACAAGTTAGATATGAGGCGCTGGTGAAAGCGCTACACGGTGATTTATACCGCTACGCTTATTGGCTATGCCATGAAAAGCAAGTAGCTGAAGACTTGGTTCAAGAAACCTTTCTTCGTGCTTGGCGTGCCCTAGATTCGTTAAAAGATGAAAAGGCCGCTAAGTCTTGGTTAATCACTATTTTACGACGCGAAAATGCCAGACGCTTTGAACGTAAACGCTTCGATATGAGTGAATACGAAGAAGCGACAATTACTGATACTAAATCAGTAACAACAGAGCAAGAATTAGAAAATCATTGGCTCAGAGAAAAAATATCTCAGTTGCCCGATGAATACTCAGAGCCTTTAGTGTTACAGGTTATCGGTGGTTTTAGCGGTGAAGATATTGCCACAATGCTAGATCTCAATAAAAACACCGTGATGACGCGGTTATTTAGAGCACGAAACCAATTGAAAGAAGCTTTAGAAGCTGAGCCGGTTAAGCGAGGAATGACGAATGGATGATTTACAATTTAGACGTGCGATTTATGCCGAGCCAAATAATAAAGACGCTGATGTTTTAGCTGCACAGCAAGAAGATGCAAGCAAAAAGCAATTTGCCAAAGATATTGCCCTGTTAGATGAAAGAATCAAGCAGGCAATGCAGGTGCCTGTCCCTGATGATTTATGTGACAAATTAATATTACGCCAAACCCTTGCTAGTCACCAAGTGCAAAAGCGTAAAAAACGCGTCCACCTTGCGCTTGCTGCCTCTGTTGCGGTAATTGGTGGGTTAATGCTTAATTTCATGCAATTTACTAGTGCACATAACAACCTAGGTGATTACGCCCTTGCACATGTTTATCATGAAAAAGGCAGTTTTAATAACAATGCTACTAGCCAAGTAACCTTAACGGCATTAAATCAAAAAATGGCGACTTTTGATGGCAATTTCAGCGAGCCTATTGGTAAGTTATTATTTGCAGATTATTGCCGTTTTGATGCGATGAAAAGCTTACACTTAGTGTTTCAAGGAAAAACCAGCCCTGTCACTGTATTTATCGTACCTAAAAATGAGCAACTGACATTTAGCGATAAATTTAATGACCAAGCACTTTTTGGTAGTTCACTTGAGTTTCAACACAGTAATATTATTGTGGTGGCCGATAAGAATGAATCGTTGAGCCAGTGGAAACAACATATAAGTGACACTGTTTCTTGGTCTATCTAACCTGAGCTCGGCTTAATAAATGCTTCTCTAGCAGCTATTTTTCCTAGCTCCTGCGTTAAATTCATTTGCAATAGACCAGCTATTGACGCATGAACTTGCCTTGAATCAAGAAAAACTAGCAAGCTAGCATCAAGATAAACTTTATTTAGGAAAGATCGAGCTTCACTAAGAACACCACTAACAAAAAAGCCCTGATAGTCATATCAGGGCTTTTTTATTAAAACTGTCAACATATATCAGAACGAGATAAATTGACTTCACCGCGAGCAAGGAATTAACTTGCTCACAGCTTTAATACTTATAAAGTATTTTCGAACAATTTATAAATACGACGATACTCGTCTAACCAAGAGCTTGGTTGCACAAAACCATGAGGCTCTACCGGGTAGATTGCCGTTTCAAAGTCTTGTTTTTCAAGTTCAATTAAACGTTGAACTAAACGAACACTGTCTTCAAAAAATACATTATCATCAACCATAGGCGCATTAATTAATAATGGTTTGGTCAAACCTTCAGCAAAGTAAATTGGCGAGCTACGTTCATAGGCAATGGCATCATCTTCAGGAGTATTTAAAATATTCGAAGTATAACCATGGTTGTAGTACGCCCAATCAGACACGAGTCGTAACGCTGAGCCTGAAGCAAATACATCTGGCTCAGTGAAAAGTGCCATTAACGTTAAAAACCCACCGTAAGAGCCACCATAAGTACCAACACGTTTTGCATCAACATTAGCGTTTTCTACTAACCAGTCTACGCCATCTAGCATATCTTCCACTTCTGGTTTACCCATATGACGATAAATCGCCGTTCGCCAATCACGGCCATAGCCTGCTGAAGCGCGGTAATCCATATCAATGACTACATAGCCCTGCTGAACAAGCATTGAATGAAACATAAACTCACGGAAGTAACCTGACCAACCTAAATGTGAGTTTTGCAAATAACCAGCACCATGACTAAACATTACCGCGCGGTTTTTCTCAGCGGTTTTATCAAAGTTCTTAGGTAAGTAAACTTTTGAATAAATAGGCTCTTTTTGCTTACTCGATGGAATGGCTACCACCGTTGGAGCAACCCAAGGCATAGCAAGAAATTGCTCAGAAACTGTGTGAGTTATTCTTTTTGCTGTCTCATTGCCTTGTATGTTTTGCACGTAAAGCTCTGGCGGCATAGTTACCGTAGAATGCTCAATCAGCAGTTTAGATTCATCAGGGCTTAGCGCATAATCATTCTTACCACCTAAATCCGTTAATGCAGTTAAATTTTTCGCTAGGTCAACTTGGTATATTTCATAAATACCAGGGTGTTTTTTGTTCGCTTTAAAAATAAAGCGATTATCATCCGCTGTCGGGGTAACACTACTTACTTCGAATTTACCTGACGTGAGTTTGATAGCTTTATTTTTTAAGCTTTTCAGGTATAAGTGCGAATAACCAGACTCTTCTGATAAATAATACAAACTTGCTTTATTATCAACGTTAACCCAACCAAATTCATTAAAGCTCCAGTTAATCCAAGCATCATCATGCAATTTATGCTGAGTAACTAGCTCGTTATCTGAAAAGTTAACCGTTGTTAACCATCGGCTTTTGTTATCCCAAGCTTCCAACATTAACGCAACATGTTGGCCATCTTCACTCCACTTGATTGGGTTATACATACGAAGCACATGAATATTACGTGCTTGTTTCTCAGACGTGTACTTTTTACCTTCGCGGGCATAATTTTCCGCTTTAACCGAAGCTAATACATCATCGTTGTAACCTGGAAGGCTTTCATAACTTAAGGCTTGCTGAGTGCCTGTCGTTAAATCAAGTAAGAACAATTGCTCTTGATATTTTCTATTATTAGCAACACGCGCACGTACTTTTTCAGCCGCAATGGTACCGTCTTTCGTGATGTAGTTAGGCATGATATCTGTTTTATCACGACTCGATTTTGCACTAGTGATGCTAACTAAAAGTTTATCGCCAGCAGGTGAAAGACTTGCGTGCGCCACCCTATTACCTTTGCCAAAATAAAACTTAGTATTATTTACCGAAGCATTTTCACTGGCTAATTGCGCTTTTTTTGCTTGTTTTAACTTATCATTGCGTTGCTGCAGTGCAATGTAATCAATCAGTTTATGTTGCTCTTTGGCAATGTATGTTTTTGGCTCGGCTACGCCGGCAGGTTTTGCCGACATTTGTAAGTTAGCTAGCTCTTTTAATTGTCCGGTGACAATATTATGCGCATAAAAGGTATTCCCTACCTGATAGGCAATATCGTCATTGCTGAGAAATATTGCATTACGTTCATGATTTGAGGTAAATGTCAGTTGTTTCACTGCATTAGTTGCAACAGTTTTAACAAACACATCGCCATTAAAAGTATAAACTTTATGACTACGACTTTGATTTAACAGAGCGCCTTTATCCGCAACAATATGCTTGTTTGATAAAGCAACTTGGTTAACCTTATTGTCATTAGATAAATCGAGTGAGTACAAATCACGTAATGGATTTCCTAATTGCTTTTGCTTAAAAACAACGGTATTACTATCACTGCCCCAGTACCAAGATTCCGGCGCTCGACCGAACCAATCGGGATCAGCCATAACTTGTTCTAAAGTAATAATATCAGTTGCCTGTGCATTTACAGCAACAGCCGCTTGAATTGTTTGTGGAGTATGAGATTTAGTCGGCTCATTAAGCTGACTATTACTACAAGCGGCTAATGAAAAACTAAGCGCTGCGGCAATAAGTTGTAATTTCATAAATTTAAAGTCTTTTGTTATCTAAAGTTATAAAAGCTATCAAATAGATTTCGCTATCAATAGCTTACGAAGGTACTGTCAATGAGTACATTATCCTAATAGAAATGATAAAGTTTGTCTGAAAGAAATCGACCAATCCCCCTTTATCTGCGTTGAAAACGCGGTAAAATATACCCGATTACACATACTATCATTTTTGGACATTTTGTTATGCTTTGCCCTTGTGGTTCTTCCTTATCATTTAGTGAATGTTGCCAACCTTTCATTACACATCAAAAGCAACCGAGCACCCCTGAGCAGCTAATGCGATCAAGATTTAGCGCTTATGCGACCAAAGATGCGCGGTATATTCATGACACATACGGAGCAGTGTCTCGCGCTAAACAATCTATTGCCGATCTGCAATCTTGGGCTGATGAGTGTATTTGGCTTGCCTTAATAGTACATCAAAGTGATGAGGCTCAAGTTGAGTTTTCCGCATATTACCTTGTAGAGCACACATTATTTGAGTTAAGGGAAAAATCTAACTTTGCACTCGAGCAGGGACTTTGGCGCTACCTTGATGGTGAAATCACCGTAAGCAATGAAATAGCGAAAGTTAAACGCAATCAGCTGTGCCCTTGCAATAATTACCCTAGTGCTTGGTCGGCCAAGAAAGGCAAGAAGTTTAAACATTGCTGCGGTAAATAAAGCTCAGGTTAGATTAAGTTTGGCTAGATTAAGTAGCTCATATTAAGCAGCTGAGTTTATGGTTCGATAAAACTAATTAATTAGCGGTGCTTTTACGATGGACTGTTGAATGCCATCTAACCAAGCTTTGGCATTAAAACTTAACGGTTTTGTTAAGGGCTCTATATCTGCCCTATCGCTTTCATTCAAGCGCGCCGTTAATGCTTGTTGATGCTTTAACTGACAGCTAATACTGGTATTTTGCATCACCGTCATTTCTACATGGTGCTTGTCATCGCGAAAAGCTAACGGTTTAGGGTTTAACACATTCGATAAATGCAAGGTTGCTAGATCATTGTCTTCTATTAAGCTTGCTTGATTAAACTGTTGAACATCGTTAGGTGTCTCTAGCGATAAAGCGGCTTTATTAGGTAAACTAAACTGCTTTCTTAATTCGTTTTCGGTAAGTTTAGCGGGCTCATTAAAATGAGTTTTGGGTAGGATAAATTGACTTTGTTCACGTACATCGTCAGCTAACATCGCGAGCATTAATGAAAAATCAGCGCGCCTTGTTTGTACAACACTTTCATTAAGCTGCTCACCTAATTGCAACTCATGTAATAGCGCATTGGAGATGGAGTATCCATCTGCACTATTTTCTGAGTTTTCATTTAGCAAATCACTGTTTTGATTGAGGTAACTTGCTAAAGGTGATTGTGATAGCTCTACTGCCAACGTGCTATTCTCTTATTTACCTAAGGTTGATAAATAAGTTATCGGCTAATTGTTTGAAATATTTAGCCGATAATCACACTTTTTATATTTAATATTGTTATCTTTTTATTTAACTGGCCAAGTAAGCTTAAATGATGCACCACCAAGTTCACTGTCACTAATAGAGGCTTGACCCTGATGCCATTCCATAATTCGTGCAACAATGGCCAAGCCTAAGCCAAAACCGCCTGTTTCACGGTTTCTCGATTGATCGCCTCGTGAAAAAGCATCAAAAATAACTTGCTTAAACTCATCGGAAACGCCATCACCATTATCTTCAACACAAATTTGGCACTGTTCACCAACCAATGACAATGTCACTCTCACTTTATCATCACCATATTTAATGGCGTTGCTAATAAAATTATTTATTGCTCGGTCCATAAAGTGACGGTCACAGCGAACAAAATTGTCAGGTAAGTTATTCACAAACTCAATGGTATTAACAAATTGATCATGACTCGCTATTTGTAACTTAACCAATTCACTAAGGTCAGTACGAGCAAAATTTAGCTCAGGCTTATCATTATCAAATGCGGCATAGATAAGCATCTCATTAATAAGCTCTTCTAATTCACACACATCATTGCTGATCTGTTGCTGGTACTTGGCTCTCTTTTCATCATCTTTAATAGAGTCAAGCATTTGTAAAGCAAACTTTGTTCTTGCTAACGGTGTTCTTAGTTCGTGTGAAACTGCATTGGTTAATTCTTTATGGGCTTCAATCAAGCGCTTTATTCGAGTTGCCATCATATTAAAAGAAGCGATCATAGGCGCAATCATTGTTGATTTTGCTTCAGGGGCGGTACTATCAAAGTTCCCTTGACCAAAAGCACGGGTTGCTTTTTTAAGTGACTCTAAATCTCGAGACATTGGCCATAACCAAATAAAGATAATGACACCAAACGTCGCCAGAATCATCACACGATACGTTGACTTAATTCTCGGTCTAGTTGGCATTTTTACTGAGTCTAGAGTGATTACAGTATCAGAATTTTTCAATAAATAATGAATAACAACTTTGTCATCATAATAGTAGATGTGCGCATTAGAGTGGACTAAAGCGTTATGGTCAGTATGATCAACGGCCTCTACCTCAACCAAGCTTTCAAGCTTCAAAGGTAATTGCCATCGTTGTGCGGCGCCGGCAACAATATCTTCCCATTCATGCTTAGGGTGCTTTTGTACATAGTCTCCAGTTGCCATCATCAGAGTTTTATAGCCAGTATAAGACTCAATATCTTGCTCTAGATAGGAAGTCCATACTTCATCAAGCGCCCAAGAAAAGATAATAAAGGTAGAGATGATAAAGAAGTAAAGATTAAAAAAGGAACGGCCTAATTTCATCGTTGCGCCTTAAATAACGTAATAGTGCACTAAAGAAAAAGGCTTTGTATCTAAAAGAATAAACAAAGCCTTTGATTATATCGCTATGCATTAATAGCGTTTAAAAGATTAATTCCAAGCATCAGGAACAAAGAGGTAACCTTGACCCCAAATAGTTTTTATTCTAAATGGTGTTTCTGTGCTGTCATGCAGTTTTTTACGTAAACGAGAAATACGCACGTCAACACTTCTGTCTAGGCCATCATATTCACGGCCGATTACAGCTTTATAAATGTAGTCACGGTTTTGTACTTCACCTGATTTACTTGCTAATAACCATAACAAATCAAATTCTTGGCTAGTTAAATCAATATTCTCATCTTGCAATGTCACTTTACGTGATGCTTTATTAATGTATAAACCACCACAAGTAATTTCGCCTTTTTCATCGCTTTGATTGGGTAAATCACCACGACGTAGTAAGGCGTTAACGCGAGCTAATAATACGCGAGGCTCTACTGGTTTAATAACATAATCATCGGCGCCTATTTCTAAACCAAGAACCTGATCAAAATCGGTACTTTTCGCGGTTAGCATTAATACTGGGCCATTGTATTCTGGACGTAAATCGCGACAAACACCGAAACCGTCTTTTCCTGGCAGCATAACATCTAAAATGATTAAGTCAGGTGAGAATAATTTAACGCGTTTTGCAACAGTATCACCACGAAATTCTTGTTTAACATGAAAACCTTCACTCGTTAAAAAGTCTGTTACTAAATCGGATAATTGGCGGTCATCTTCAACCAATAATATTTTTTTTACGCTTGAGTTGCTATCTGGCATCTTCATTTCCTTATATTTTACTCAATGCTTACCGACGAAGGTAAACAAAAGTACTAATCACTGTTAAACAGTTTTCTAGGTTGTGTTGCTCATTTAGGTTTAGCTTAAACAACTTATTACGGTTAAACAATAGGTTCTACCAGTTGTTACGTTTAAATTACAATTTATAACAGCCTATGAAAAATAATACTTGCGACGAGCTAGATAAAAACGCAAGATCAGCCACTTAACTTATCCTGTAACATTTAGCGCTTATTTGTAGCACTGCATTAGGAATCCTATGAAAATTATCTCTTTTAACATTAACGGCCTTCGTGCTCGTCTTCACCAACTACAAGCCGTTATTGATAAGCATCAACCCGACATTATAGGTCTACAAGAAATTAAAGTTCATGATGAAGCCTTCCCGCTAGAGGCAGTTGAGGCTATGGGTTACCACGTATATTTTCATGGCCAAAAAGCTCATTACGGTGTTGCTATGTTATGTAAGAAAGAAGCAGTATCAGTACAGCGAGGCTTCCCAACAGACGATGATGAAGCTCAACGTAGAATGATTATGGTTAGCACAACCAATGATAAAGGCGAAAAAGTTACCGTGTTAAATGGCTACTTTCCTCAAGGAGAGAACATTAATCATGAGACTAAGTACCCTTATAAGCGCAAATTTTATCAAGATTTAATGACGTATTTAAATGAACATCATAACGCAGATGAGAATGTAGTAGTGATGGGAGATATCAATATTTCTCCAATCGATTTAGACATAGGTATTGGCGAAGTTAACCGTAAACGTTGGTTAAAAACCGGTAAGTGTTCATTTCAAGATGAAGAGCGCCAATGGCTTAAAACATTAATGGACTGGGGTTTTATTGATACTTTCCGTCAACTTCACCCAGAAAGAACAGAACGCTATTCTTGGTTTGATTACCGCTCTCGTGGTTTTGATGATAACCGTGGTCTTAGAATAGATGTGGTACTTGCTACCAAAGATATGGCTGAGCGCTGTATTGAATCAGATGTTGATTATGAGCTTCGTGGTATAGAAAAACCTTCTGATCATGCACCAATTTGGTCAACATTTTCTTAAGGTTTGGTGGCTATGAGCTCAATAAACTTAGCAAAATATCGCTGTCCGCTTTGTCAAAAGGCGCTAACGCTAACGGATAAAAGTTACCGTTGTGAGAATAATCATAGTTTTGATAAAGCTAAACAAGGTTATGTAAATTTATTACCTGTGCAATTTAAGCATTCAAAAGAGCCCGGTGATAACAAAGCCATGGTACAAGCAAGAAGAGCTTTTTTAGATAAAGGCTATTACCAGCCCTTAGTCGATAGCATGTTAGGGCTTTATCAGAAATATGCCGAACAATGTGGTGACGTTTTTGATGCAGGCTGTGGTGAGGGTTTTTATACTCATCAACATAAGACCACCCAAAACAGTGTTTATGGGGTAGATATTGCCAAAGAAACCATCAAAATAGCAGCAAAACGCTACCAAGACTGCAGCTTTAGTGTAGCCACCTTGTCTGACTTACCTTTTCAGGATGAGCAGTTTTCTTGGATATATAGTGTTTACGCGCCGATTCTTGAGCAAGAATTTACCCGTATTTTGCAAAAGGGAAGTTACTTACTGACAGTAACGCCCGCTGAAAATCATTTATTTGAACTAAAGTCATTGATTTATAAAAAGGCAAATAAGCATGATGGTTCAAAACAGGTGATAGGAAAACTCGATTTAATCGAAGAGCAACGCCTACACTATCCAATAAAGTTTACTGATAGTGAAGATCTGTTGAATTTGCTCGCCATGACCCCTTTTGCCTTTAAGGCAAGTGATGAGCTAATAACAGAGCTAAAAGGCACACAGCAATTTACTTGCCAAGCTGATTTTGTTTTACGCTTATATCAAAAAGCTGAATAACAGCACTAGGCAAATATTACTTATATGTATCAAACAGAAAGCAAAGCTTAATCAAAGTTATTCAAAGTTAAGCTTTGCTTTTAATGTTGTTTAGCAAATGTCAGTTGTAGGAGCTGGGCGAGATCTATATAACGAGGCTTATAGGTTGCTAAGTTATTGAGGGCTGTTAAGTGAGAATGATTCTGCTCAGTTTTACGTTGTCCTTGTTCAATGCCTTGTTGTTTTACTTTTTCAAGACCCGAGTGATACCAAGAAGCTAAAGAAGGTGGTAATAGCTTATCCGCCTTAACTCCTGAATAAACCAAAGCCTGCACTGGCATACTCGACAAGAAAAGACCGTACACTAACGCTTGTGGTAGCGCATTGAGCGCTTGCTCAATAGAGCCTTGACCAATAGGGTAGCCTGAAGCGATATAAAGCTGCATAATTACCGTAAAGAGTGCTAATGCGGGAAAGTAACGACAGATGAATCGTGCGGTTTGCACGGCACGATAATCTTGAAAGTAGCGCATCAATTCTGGTCGCTCTGGCCATAAGGATAAGTATTTTTGACCCAACTTAATGAGTTCGACAACGGAGATATTCATATCCCTACTATAGCAGTAATATACATTTTTCTATAGCGTGGATTTGTAACGAGATTAAAACCGCACTTTTACACTCCTTGCTATAAATTCTTATTAACCTCCTTTCTGCCATCACTAAAAGATCCTCTATTGATTACGGGCAAAACAATCAAGAAAGATCAACCGCCGCAAGGTTATTTTGTTTTAAACAAACCTTAACCCCGTGTACTTGCATTGCATCAATGTTTTTCTCTTCACTAGCGCTATAATAACGCTAATATTAATTTAAAATAGTTACTTACTGTTAACCTAGAAGATAAATCATATGACCCAACAAATATCGCAAAGCCAAGATTTCACTGACAAAGAAATTTTAGTGATTAATTGCGGCAGCTCTTCAGTAAAGTTTTCTTTGATAAACCCAGCAACAGGTGAATCCGAATTATCGGGCTTAGCTCAATGTTTACTTAGCTCAGACGCCAATATCACCATAAAATATCAAGGTGAGAAAAAAACTTATAACTTAGCAGCTCCGTTTGATCATCAGTGTGCTCTCGCTATTTTAGTTAGCCAATTGCAACAGTTAGGTTTAGTAAAAAGCATTTGCGCTGTCGGCCATAGAGTTGTTCATGGTGGTGAGCAATACTCAGAGCCGACATTAATTACCAATGAAGTTGAACAAGCTATCAGTCAACTTGCGAAATTAGCGCCGCTGCACAATCCGGCCAACCTCATCGGCATTAAAGCCTGCCAGCAAGCCTTTAGTGATTTACCGCAAATTGCAATTTTTGATACGGCGTTCCATCAAACGATGCCGGAAAAAGCCTATATATATGGCCTTCCCTATTCCTTATATCAAGAGCATGGCGTCAGGCGCTATGGTTTCCATGGAACTAGTCACTACTTTGTCGCAAAACAAGCAGCCAAACAATTAGCTAAACCACTTGAACAATGCAATTTAATTAGTGCACACCTTGGTAACGGATGCAGTGTCACGGTAATTAAAGATGGAAAAAGTGTAGATACTAGCCTTGGTATGACCCCAGTAGAAGGCGTCATGATGGGTACTCGCAGTGGCGATTTAGATGCCGGTATTATTTTTCATTTAGTTGAGCAACTCGGTTACTCAATTACCGATGTTGATAACTTAGTGAATAAAAAAAGTGGTCTGTTAGGGGTTTCTGGTATCAGCAATGACTGTAGAGCACTAGAAACAGCCATGCTTGAAGATAACAATAGCCAAGCAAAACTCGCGCTAACGGTATTTTGTTACCGCATAGCCAAAAGCATTGCCTCTTATAGTGCCAGTTTAACCTCCCTTGATGGTCTTATTTTCACTGGTGGTATTGGTGAGAACTCTTCATGGGTGCGTCAGCAAATTATCCAACAGCTAAGTTTACTAAACTTCGCCCTTGACCCAGACAAAAATCTAGCAACCCGCTTTGGTGCCTCAGGGAATATCAGTGCAGATAATGCTAGAGATTGCTGGGTGATCGCCACTAACGAAGAGTGGGTGATTGCAGAACAATCTGCGCAATTACTTACTACACTAGACAAATAAAGACTGAATAAATATAACTAGGATTTAATTTATGCCACATAGAATTATGCTCATCCCTGTAGGCTCAGGCGTAGGCCTTACCAGTGTTTCGTTAGGCTTATTGCATGCTTGCCAACAAAAAGGCATCAAAGTTGGTCATTTCAAACCAATTAGTCAACCATCGCGAAATAGTTTAGCCAAAAAAAATAAAAATATTGAAGCGATAAGCTTGTCACAAAACAACACCAGCTTACCGATGAGTTATGTTGAAGGCAAAATGGGCGACGGTCTTCGTGATGTTGTGTTAGAAGAGATTGTTGCCAATTTTGATGACTTTAAACAAGATCATGATGTTGTCATTATTGAAGGTTTAGTGCCAACGCCTAGACAGCCTTATGCCGGCAGAATTAATCGTGACGTTGCTCAAGCACTTAGCGCCGATATTGTCCTTGTTGCCAGCCCCGGAAATGATAGTGCTGAAGAGTTTGAAGACCGACTAGAAGTCAGCGCTGAAACCTATGGTGGCATTAGTAACAAACACCTTATTGGTTGCGTGATTAATAAGCTTAACTGCCCAGATCAAGAAGAATATGGTTTGCTACCCAAAGAAGAAGAAATCGAAAGTGATTTCAATTTAAATCAATGGTTAGACTTGGCCATCTTTAAAGATAGACATTTTGATTTACTTGGTACAATCCAATGGGAAATAGACTTAATAGCTCCTCGTGTAAGTGATATTAGTGATTATCTTGAAGCAAAAGTCATCAATATTGGTGATATGGAGCACCGCCGTTTTAGAAGTGTTGCTTTTTGCGCGCGCAGTGTTTCCAACTTAGTCAGCTATTTAGTACCTGGTCGCTTGATTGTCACCCCAGGCGATCGTACTGACATCATTATCGCAACGTGTTTATCCGCATTAAACGGCACTAAATTAGGCGGCTTGATCCTTACCAATGGTTATGAGCCATCAGAGCAAGTATGGGATTTATGTAAGCAAGCCCTCGAAGCTGGTTTACCTGTTTTATCTGTGCCATGGGATACGTGGCAAACCTCACGACATATCATGAGCTTTAACCCTGAAATTCCGCAAGATGATATTCAGCGACACGATAAGGTTAAACAGCATGTTGCTGACAACCTTAGCAGTGATTGGCTTGAAGGATTAACCTCTAAAAACAACAGTTATAATTTATTGTCCCCTCCGGCGTTTAGGCACAAATTAACTGAGCTTGCTCGCCAAGCTAATAAGCTAATAGTTTTACCTGAAGGTACTGATATTCGTACTATCAAAGCGGCCGCAATTTGTTGCGAACGAAATATTGCCCGATGTCAGCTTATTGGTAATAAAGAAGAAATCCTGCAGATTGCCGAGCACCAAGGTATTCAACTTCCAGCGAGCTTACTAATAACCGACCCAGATACTATTAGGGATAATTATGTTGGTCCTATGGTAGAGCTTCGAAAAGCTAAAGGCTTAACCGATGTTATCGCCAAAGAAAATTTACAAGACAATGTAGTGCTTGCAACTATGATGCTTCAGCTTGGCCAAGTTGATGGCTTAGTTTCTGGGGCAGTAAACACCACAGCTAATACCATTAGACCTGCCTTACAGCTTGTTAAAACAGCGCCAGATAGTTCGTTAGTGTCTTCAGTATTTTTCATGCTTTTACCGGATCAAGTGTTAGTATATGGCGATTGTGCTATTAACCCAGAACCCAATGCTGAACAACTCGCTGACATTGCCATTCAATCAGCAGATTCAGCCAAAGCATTTGATATTGAACCAAGAGTTGCGATGATAAGTTACAGTACAGGCAGCTCAGGTCACGGTGCTGATGTAGAAAAAGTCGCTAAAGCAACCGAAATCGCTAAAACTAAACGCCCTGATCTGATCATTGATGGCCCATTACAATATGATGCCGCCATTATGGAGAACGTTGCTAAGAAAAAAGCACCAAATAGTCCCGTTGCAGGTAAAGCCACGGTATTTATTTTCCCTGACTTAAATACCGGTAATACAACCTATAAAGCGGTACAAAGATCTGCTGATCTGGTCAGTATTGGCCCAATGCTGCAAGGTATGAATAAACCTGTTAATGATCTATCTCGCGGCGCTTTAGTAGATGATATTGTTTATACCATTGCGCTTACCGCGATTCAGGCAACGCAATAAACTGCAAGCTTATTTGTTCTACTCTTTCTACGCGGTTATCTTGTTTCATTGTAATTTAACCGCTAGAAAAGACATGCTTGTTAAAGTTTTAAATGATCATCTCCTTTTTGATCACTTTTCCCAAAACCCTTTAATTAATCTATAACTAGCTAAAAAACAACCTATCGATTTTTTCCTTATTTTTCAACATCAAAACAAAGAACCCAAGGATTACGCACAATTCTATCCACAGGTTTTGTGGATAGAAAAATTTAAACATTCATGACCGAATTTCTGTTAATCAACAAACAAAACCTTTATAAATACAGGTTTCAACTAATAAATGTTTAAAACATGACTTTTTAAAATCAGTCGTTAGTTAAGAAAGGATCGTTTCTGATAAAAATTTAAAACTTATTCACATCAACAAATGCTATAGTTAAACGAGTTTCTGTCAATGTTAAGGACACCAATGTCACAGTTAACCCTTAGACTTATCAACGAGCGTTTTGCAATCCATAGCTTATCTGAAACGGCAACAATTCCCGCGGAGGTATTCACAGCAACGATTTTTTTTATTGCTAAAACCTATGATGAAATTTCAATTGTTTTACCGCAACATATTGTTATCCCAAGTGATGAAGTTGAACTTAATTGGCAAGCTTTAGAAGTGGTTGGCCCGCTAGATTTTACCATGACGGGTATTTTATCGAATATATCAACCGTGCTAGCAAATCAAAAAATAAGTATCTTTGCCATTTCAACTTTTGATACTGACTATATATTAGTAAAAGAAGACTGTATCAATGATGCAATTGAAGCACTACGCGACAATCAATATCTGGTAATATAAGTAAAATTTCAAAATAACGAGTTAAATAAACATGATCACCTTATACGGTATAAAAAATTGCGACACGGTTAAAAAAGCGACTAAATGGCTTGAGGCTAACAATGTAGACCACCAACTATATGACTTTAAAAAACAACCATTAACCCCTGAATTATTGACAGAATTTGTCCAACAAAGTGATTGGTCATTATTATTAAATAAACGCAGTACCACATTTCGTAACTTACCTGATGACATTAAAAATAACTTAACGGATGAAGTTATGTTTGCTGCAGTGCTTGAGCAACCAACTTTGCTTAAAAGACCTTTATTACCACTAAATGGCGAACTTAATTTAGGTTTTAAAGCCGATCAATATCAAAACCTTTTTGCCAAATAATAGTCATTAAAAGTTAAATTTAGGTATATCTTGTGAGTCAAACAGAACAAATAAAAGAAAGTAAAGTTATTACTCTAGCCAAAGAGCTAATGTCTAGAGCATCGGTTACCCCTGAAGATGCTGGTTGTCAAAAGTTAATGGCGGACCGCCTTGAAAAACTTGGTTTCTCTAACGAATCAATGGTCTTTGCTGACACCACTAATTTATGGTCGCGCCGAGATAGTATTGCAGCAAATGGCAAGAATGAAGACAACAATGATCTGGTATTTTGTTTTGCTGGTCATACTGATGTCGTCCCTGCAGGGAATTTAGAGTTATGGAATACCCCACCCTTTGAGCCAACCATTATCGATGGCATGCTATATGGTCGTGGAGCGGCCGATATGAAAGGTAGTTTAGCAGCGATGATTGTCGCTACTGAGCGTTTTGTACATGACCATCCAGATCACCAAGGTTCAATCACTTATTTAATCACCAGTGATGAAGAAGGACCCTTCATAAATGGTACCACAAAGGTTATTGATACTTTAGAAGCACGCAATGAAAAAATTACCTATTGTATTGTTGGTGAACCGTCTAGTACACATACTGTCGGGGATGTTGTTAAAAATGGTCGTAGAGGCTCTATCTCTGCTGAAGTCGACATCAAAGGAAAACAAGGGCATGTAGCCTACCCTGAGCATGTAAGAAATCCAATTCATTTAGCCATGCCAGCGTTAACTGAACTTAGTCAAACCCAGTGGGATCAGGGCAATGATTACTTCCCTGCAACCAGTTTCCAGCTATCAAATATCCATTCAGGTACCGGTGCTACCAATGTGGTACCTGGGCATATCACTGCTCTTTTTAACTTACGTTATAGTACAGAGTTGACCGACCAAATAATCGTTGAGCAAGTTGAGTCGATTCTAAATAAGCACCAACTTGATTACGACATTAAGTGGACCTTTAATGGTAAGCCTTTTATCACCGAACATGTAAATTCAGAGCATGGTTTTTTAAATGCCGTAAGCCAAGCAATTTTATCAGTAACTAAAACGCCTACCCAGTTGTCTACCTCTGGCGGTACTTCAGATGGTCGCTTTATCGCACCAACAGGAGCTCAAGTGATAGAGTTAGGACCTTGTAATGCTACAATCCACCAAGTGAATGAGTCTGTATCATGCAAAGACTTAGAGCAACTTGTCGATATTTATTATCACTGTTTGGTGAATATGTTATGCAAGCATAAATAAACTTGCTTGCCTGAGATTTTAAATACTATGCCAATAAGCAAAACAATTAATAGCGCTCAGCTACTTGGTCAAACACAGGAGCACTTAAGTTACCTTTCAGACAAAGTAGCTATTCATCAAGAAATGACTAGCGCTTATATAGCATTAGCCAAGGCTGCTAAAGAAGATGGTATCGAACTTAGCATTGCCAGTGGCTTTCGCTCGTTTGAGCGACAAGTTATGCTGTGGAATAATAAGTTTTCTGGCAAAACCGCCATTAAGAATGCTGGTGGAGAAACACTCATCCATAGTAGCTTATCTTCTCTGGATTTAATGCATAGTATTTTACTGTATTCAGCCTTACCTGGCGCAAGTAGACATCACTGGGGCTGCGATATTGATATTTATGCGCCAAACTTACTGCCTGATAATTATCAATTGCAACTAGAGCCGTGGGAATATAGTGAACAAGGCCCTATGGCTAACTTATCGGCATGGTTAGCAGAGCATGCACATAGACATGGTTTCTACTTTCCCTACTTGAAATTCCAAGGAGGCGTAGCTGAAGAGCCTTGGCACTTATCTTACGCGCCAATAGCGCAAAGATATCAACAGGCCTTTGATTTAACATCGTTATCCGATGCATTAAGTCAAAGTGAAGTTCTTGGAAAAGAGTTAATTGTTGCTAACCTTGACCAGATAGCCAGCAGGTATATCAATAATATTTGCGCAATACCCGCTGATATTAAGCTAACGAGTTAAATATGTGGGCTATAAATTGAATATACACCGGCTAATATACAACGACTAAAACACACAAACTACATCACCCTTTTAACCCCTCAACAGAGAAAAACACATGGATAATTGGCTTGCCATTGTAATGATAGTGATTGCCTTAATCATCATCATAGGAAACTTAAGCACCTTTCAACGTAGCTCAAAACAGAAGATGCGCAAAAAAGGCTTGAACGACCTGCAAGAAACCTTACCGCGTAGTAACAAAACCGACCATAAAATGAATACGGTTGGAAAAGATAAGCTGAGCAAATAAAGTAACGGGATCTGGATAACTTAGCCGGGTTACCCTGCACGGTATTGCTACTTAAATTTACTCCAAAAAAAACTCCGCATCTGCGGAGTTTTTTTTGTACTTAACAAACCAAAGCAAGTTAAGTCATAGCTAAAAAGCCATCTCTAACTAAAAGACATCTCTAAAAGACAAGCCTTTTTCAATGACTGGGAAGATTCGCTCTAGCGTTTCTTGAGTCAACGGCTCACCGTCTGAATTGTAAATAGTAACAGAGGTCTTTTGGTTAACCTCATCAGCAGGCGCTAGTACAAATTGATAGTGTGAATCGTTAACATCAATAACAGGAGCCTCATCACCCCAAATACTATCCCAAACACTGGTTTCAGGCTTAACAAAATCTACATAGTAAATCTTTTTATCTTCATTAAGATCAGTGATGGTAAAGCCATGTTTTTCAAAAAACAGCGGCATATTGC
Organism: uncultured Colwellia sp.; assembly: GCA_913057925.1. Lineage (GTDB taxonomy): Bacteria > Pseudomonadota > Gammaproteobacteria > Enterobacterales > Alteromonadaceae > Colwellia. Next base: position 43,239 of record CAJXPG010000001.1, read on the forward strand.
CCCATAAGTCAGATAAGCCCATTTCGATAATATACGCTTGCTCTGCTTCTACATTTTTACCAATACTTACTAGCTTTTGGTTAGCTCGCTTCAAGCGATCTTCTCTTTGCTGAATACGATAATTATAATCAACAGCCGCAATTAACTCATTAAGCATCGCTTTTTCAGCACGTTGCTTATCAATCGGGTCCATGATGTTATTGCCACCCTTTTCATTTGTTTCTAAATAATCAACTAAAGAAACACGTAAAGAGACACTTCGCCCATGAGATTTTGCTAATAATTGAAAACGAAAACGAATACTTTTTGCGTACTCTATTTCAGTGAATATCCAACCGGTTTCCACTTCATCATGATACCAGTCTGATTCCAATATTTTGGCTCTAATACCTTCTCGCTTAATACTGGTTTCTTTTAAACTGGTTGCACCTTCAATAACTTTACTAAGTGTTTCTTCGGTATCTTCAGTAATGTAGTTATAAGACACTTGGTCTTCATTTAACTTGTCTAAGATAACTTTTTCAATAAAATCTAATAGGTCTTTATCTTCAAGTACTTTATCAAACCAAATGATGGCAATGCCTGATTCTTCAACAACACGAGATGAAGCGGCAACAGGCATAACTAATGAAGGCGCCCTGATATCCATGTTTTCACCAATAGGCCCTTCATGGTTAATGTTATCTGTTACAAAAAAGTCGTTAGCTCGCTTAGGTTTACTTAAATTATCAGGGATAATGAGTTCATTGGCTTCAGGCTTATTTTGATAATCAAAGCTTCCTTGAGCTTGTTTATTATTAACGGCACTACACGCTGTTAGTGATATGGCTAACAGTGATACATAAAAGACTCTACAACTCATTAAAACTCCCGCGACTTAGTTTATTGGGTTTTCAACACCACTAAGCTCACTTAAAAATTACTGAAAATAGCACGGTATATGGCTAGGCTATATATTGCGCCCCATGGTACTTGGCTGATTTTACAAACACAAGTTATATGACCACAAAAATTGAAGATGATTCCAACTTTAATCATGATCAGTTACAATGCGCCTTTCTTGACAACTTAGGCGTAATTAATGTCACAATATTTAGTACTAACAGCAATGGGAGCGGACCGAACTGGTTGTGTTAGTGAGTTAACTAAATTAGCAAGTGAATGCGAATGTAATATATTAGATAGTCGAATGGCCCTTTTTGGCTCTGAATTTACCTTTATTATGCTACTCAATGGTGATGCTAGAGCAATCAATAAAATTGAAGCTAGAATCCCTAAAATAGCGCACGCCTTAGACCTTGTGACTATGATGAAACGCACTTCAGGTCACAGAACCTTTGACTTGGTAAAACATTACCAAGCAGAGTATTCGGGGATAGACCAACCCGGTATTTTAAAAGCCATGACCGCCTTTTTTGCCACAAGAAAAATTGATATTTCTTCATTAAAATCAGAAATTGACCCTAAAACAAACTTTATGAGTGCCAATATTTTATTTGCCTTAACGGAAAAAATTAGTATTGACGAGCTAGAACATGATTTTCTAGAGCTTTGCCAGCAAACTGATGTGCAAGGGTTTATTAAAAAAGCTAACGCGAACTTACTTTAAGTTTTAGGGTAGCAGTCAATAATAAAGTGACTTAATCTAACACGTTGATTATAAAATAAATTAAAAGAGGAACTTTGATGAACACATTAAAAGTAGGTGATACTGCACCATTGTTTAACCTTGCCAATGAAAATGATGACATGGTGGCATTACAAGATTACCTTGGAAAGAAACAAGTATTGGTTTATTTCTACCCAAAAGCTATGACGCCGGGTTGTACCGTGCAAGCCCAAGGTTTACGTGATATCAAAGCAGAACTAGACGCTTTAAATACTGTGGTATTTGGTATCAGTCCTGATGAAGTTAAGCGCCTTACTAAATTTTGTACGCGTGATGAACTAAATTTCTCGCTACTTTCAGATGTTGATCATAAAGTGGCCGATGACTTTGGCGTTTGGGGCTTGAAGAAATTTATGGGCCGTGAATATGACGGCATTCATCGTTTAAGCTTTTTGATTGGTTTAGATGGAAAAATAAGCCATGTTTTTAACAAGTTTAAAACCAAAGAACATCACGATGTTGTACTTGCGGTTTTGAATGAATTAAACAACGCGTAATTGCTATCGCTTATTTGAGAACAATGACTTCATCTTGGGAATTGTTCAGATAACAGATAACAGATAACGATAAAACAAAAAGCCGTAAACTCATTCAAATGAGTTTACGGCTTTTTTGATCAGCAAATTCAGTATTATCTATACAAGGCTCAAGCGATTATCCATATGAGTCCAACTTATATTAATTCAACTTGCTACTTAGTTCGATCAGCCAAGTATCCTGCATAATCAGGAATGTCAATTTCACTCTCTTGAGTCATCCGCTCTGAGTCCATTAAGAAATTAGCGGTTGATTTATTGGTCGCCACAGGAATGTTCCACACAGCTGCCAGTCTTAATAACGCTTTAACATCTGGATCATGCGGTACTGCATCTAATGGATCCCAGAAGAAAATCATCACATCAATTTCTCCTTCTGCAATCAGCGCACCAAGCTGTTGATCGCCGCCCATTGGTCCTGAAAATAAGCATTTCACCGGCAAACCTATCTTATCGCTAAGTAAAGTTCCTGTTGTGCCCGTGGCAAACAGGTGATGAAATTTCAAATCATCACTGCGCTGTTTTGCCCAAGCGATTAAGTCTGATTTTTTATTATCATGAGCCACCAACGCCATACGTTTGTGTGCCGGCATGACTCTTTTGGTGTAAGAAATCTTCATCTTGGTTCCTTAAATTAAATCTATCATTTAAAGGTAATATCTAACGGTATTTATCAGGGTTAAGACGCCTCAGCGCTCGTTTCTGGCTCGGGTATGGTTGGCCAAGCATTGATTACCGCTTTTACTAACGTCGCTAAAGGTATAGCAAAAAACACGCCCCAAAAACCCCATAGACCACCGAAAAAGATCACCGCAATAATGATAATAACGGGGTGTAAATTTACTGCTTCAGAAAAAAGTAATGGTACGATTACGTTACCATCAAGCGCTTGAATAATACCGTAAGCGAGCATAACGTAACCAAACTCGCTACTGAAACCAAACTGAAAGAGGGCTACCAGAGTTACCGGTAAAGTTACCACTGTCGCACCAACATAAGGTACTAGCACCGAAAGCCCCACTAACACACCTAACAATAAAGCGTATTGTAAATCAAGGAACATAAACGAAACGGTACTTGCCGCGCCTACAATAAGGATTTCAATCACTTTACCACGAATGTAGTTTAGAATTTGTTGATTCATTTCTTTGCCTACTTTAATTGCCATACGGCGCTCTTTAGGTAGAAAAATAGCAATACTGTTAAGTAATTCAGCTTTGTCCTTCAAGAAAAAGAATACCATCAAAGGTACTAAAATAAGATAAACCATCAAAGCAACAATATCTGAAATGGAGTTGAGTGACGCCTTAAGCGCTACTTGCCCCCACTCCAATAAATTATCATTTACCATAACGATAAAGCTTTCAATTTGAGAGGCTTGAATCAATTCAGGGTATTGCTCTGGCAATGTTAAAAGGTATTCTTGTCCTTGGCTGATCATATGTGGCACTTCTTGAAATAAGTTACTGCTTTGCTTCCAAATAATGGGCATCAAACCTAACACTGCTAACAGCGAAAAACTAAGAAAAGTGACCACCACAACCACAGTAGCACTTGAACGTGACATGGAGTTATGCATCAACTTATTAACCGGTAAGTCTAATAAAAAAGCGAGTGCGATTGCGACAAACACCGGCATAAGTAAGCTACTAAATAAGGCAATAAACAAAGCAATGCATAATAAAATAACCACTAAGGTGACTGCATGAGGGTCAGAGAACTTTCGCGTGTACCAATCACTAAATAACTTAAACATAACTACCTTTTAATTTTTATCTTGAGAAGATTTTATCTGTTTTACATTTATCTCAACAATACGGTTACCAATGGTTTTCTTAACGTAATCATAACCTTGATTATTGAGTAATTTGGGGATATCTTTTATTGAACCACTATCATCAAGGGTAATAATGCATTGATCGCCACGTACCATTTTCTTTAATAACAAACGTAGTTGAACCAAGGGGATAGGACACTTTTGACCTACACCATCATATTTATAAATCATTTGTTCCTGTTGAACGGTTATTTTAAACAATAATAAGTTAATTTAAATATTCTAGATTAACTAAATCAACACTTTAGTTTAATTGACTTATTTGCGACAATTAATAGTATAGACAAACTAGCGCCATCATAACTTACCTCCTTCGGTAAGTCTTATGAAAATAAGTTTATTATCAGGAATATCATAGTAATGAGTTCATTAAGTGCCAAGCCTAATTTAAAAGAAATTAATGCCTATAAAAAGAAGATCAACTGGGGCGATGTACCTGCCATGTATCATATGTTTTCTTCTTCATTGGGTAATTTAGATGGCATCCTTACTCATGGTTTTGATAGTGCGTATAAGCAAATATTAAACCCTAACACTTGGAATTTAGCCCTGCTAGATGGTTGTAAAAAGCCTGACGGCAGCTTTCATGTCGAGCAAAAACCGCAAATTAGTTTACGTCATGAGTATAATGAAATGGGCTACGAGTTACATTGCTACCCCGCTGTTGACGGTGAAGTCGTTAGCCAAGGCATGCTTGAAAAAGGTCATACGCCATTTATTCATTGGCAGCCTGAAAAAATGCAAATGCTGTTTCGAATTAATAGTATAATAGCTTTTTCAATTTACTGTTTTAAAAATGGGGATGAAGCAGATTTCGCGCTATTAAAGTTTGCCCATTACAAAGTAGAAGAATTAATTACAATATTAAGCGAATCTTTTCAAATCATTGCGGTCAAAGGTTATAACATAGCCGAGTTTTATCAAGAGATAGCCAAAAGAAATGGCGATGTTCTCGCGCAAGAAAGTTAGATATCACTAAATAAGTCACCCCAAAATAATTTCGCCTTAGGAAGATATATTGTTAAATCCAATTCCCCTGTTTAGCGCCATGCTTTTAACTGTAAGCATTGCTGTAGCGACAAGCTTTAATGCGAGTGCAATAGATAACAATAAAAATAAATTACCTGATATTGGCATCTCTGGTTACAGCGTATTATCGATTGATAAAGAATTGCAACTTGGTCAAGCTATGATGCGCCAACTTCGTGGCTCATCACCTATGATCCAAGATCCTGTATTAATCGAGTATATCAATCATTTAGGTAACACCTTGGTTAAAAATGCCCAAGGGGTTAACTATGCTTTTGAATTTTTCCTTATCAATAATGCCGAATTAAATGCGTTCGCTTTTTTTGGTGGTCATGTCGGCATTCATAGCGGTTTGATTACCACTGCTGATACTGAAAGTGAATTAGCCTCAGTTATCGCACATGAAATATCTCATGTAACACAGCGTCATTTAGCTCGTCGTCTTGAATCACAAAGCCAAACTCAAGGCTTAACTATGGCTGCAATGTTATCAAGTGTATTGCTTACCTTAGTCAACCCAACGGTTGGTATGGCAGCACTGAGTGCAAGTATGGCGGCAAGCCAACAAGCAAGTATTAACTATACTCGAGGTAATGAAAAAGAAGCCGATAGAGTGGGTATTGCTTTATTGGCTAACAGTAACTTTGATCCACAAGGTGCAGCAAGCTTTTTCAGTAAGATGTCAGCGAAATACCGTTACTCTAGTAAGCCGCCAGCAATGTTGCTTACTCACCCGGTGCCTGAATCTCGGATCACCGATGCCCGCCAAAGAGCGCTTAATTATCCAGTAAGACCATTACCGCCGAGTTTAGATTTTGAATTAACCAAAGCGCGACTAAAAGCTCGCTATCAAGGTGATGTAAAATCAAACATTACCTATTTCAATAGACAACTTGATAAAAAACGTTATGTTCTTAAAGAAGCGGCACAATACGGCCTTGCGTTATCTTATTTTGAAAATAAGCAAACCGTTAAAGCCCAAGAATTATTACTTCAGTTATTAGCGACAGATGCTAATAATTTATTTTATGTTGATGCCCTAACAGACGTGTATATTGCCAATAACCAAACAGATAAAGCAATTAGTATGCTTAAACAACTCAACTTGTTTATGCCAAATAATCAGGTGGTTAGTTTAAATTATGCGAATGCATTACTGGCGGATAAACAATTCGATCTTTCAGCACAAATCTTACAAGACTTTTTACTGGTTAATCCTGGTAACTTTATCGCTTATGATTTACTGACCAATTTATATCGTTCTCAAGGTAAAATAGGCTTAATGCACATGAATAAAGCTGAAGTACTTGCGCTTTTAGGCGCATACTCCAAGGCCGTAGATGAGCTGCAAACCAGTTATGGATTTCTTGAAGAACAACCACTGATGCAAAAGCGTGTTAAAGCGCGTATTTTACAATTTCAAGAACAAGAAAGCCGTTTAAAGCGCTTATAGTTATTTGCTGCTAACGGTTTAACCGACTATATAAAACTTAAGAACTCTTCACGAGTTAATTATCCAAGGAAAAATCATGTTTACTATTTACCACAACCCTAGATGTTCTAAAAGCCGTCAAACTTTAGCTTTACTAGAAGAGCAAGCAGCAAGCGCAAACCAAGCCGTTACTATCGTTGAATACTTAAAAACACCGTTGAGTGTAGATGAGATTAAAAATCTACAAACACAACTGCGTTGTACTGCCATTGAAATGATGCGTGTTAAAGAAGACGAGTTTAAAGCGCAAAACCTTAAAGGTGCCAGTGATGATGTATTAAACAATGCTATGGCTAGTACAGCAAAACTGATTGAGCGCCCAATCGTTACAGACGGTGAAAAAGCTATCATCGGTCGTCCTCCTGAGAATGTGTTAACCTTCTTCAGTAATAAATAACCCGTTAGTTAAACAATCAATTAAACAGAAATCAAATGAATAAAACGAGCAACGAGCGAAAAATCTCAACCAGTAATTATAAAAAAATAGCCTTAATCGGCTATTTTTCTTTACTTATCTTTATGCCGCTATGGTTAATTGTCTTGAGCCCGAGTGAAAGTTTAAGTATTACCACTTCTTTAATCATGTTTACTTTACCGCTTTTATTTCCGCTAAAAGGCATGCTGCAAGGCAACCCATTTACCTATGCCTGGTCAAATTTTATCGTATTGATCTATTTCTTACACAGTTTAACTACGCTTTGGGTATTGCCAGAAGACAGAATTTGGGCAATATTAGAGTTAATTTTTGCAAGTACCATGTTTTTTGGTGCTACATATTATGCAAAGTATCGCGGTCAAGAGCTTGGGTTAAGTATCAGAAAGAAAAAAGATAACAAAGAATAGATACCGCTTAGTATTGCTCCGAGAAACTTAGACTAGTTAAAAAGATAGGAAGAAGTATATGCGCTTGAATAATTTTAAAAAGAACTGGTTTATATCAGCATCACTGGCGACATTATTATCAGCTTGCGGCGGTGATTCAAACAATGTTAACGAATACCCGCTTGCAAGCATTGTACAACTAGATGAAAAACAAAATATCAATCAAAGCATTGATCTTCTTCTGCATTACCCTTACGACCAAGTTAGCAAGATAAACTGGCGACAAACGTCGGGTGAGCCTGTCGCTATTTTAGCGAAAGCTAGTAAGGTAGTTTCTTTTACCCCTGAAACTGCCGGTGATTACAGCTTTAGTGTTAGTTTTACGCTAAATGATGGCGCTGAACAAACCCTAGAAAAGACGATTAGCGTAACGGATGATATGAATAAGCTAACCGCAAGGCTATCTCATGAAGCATTAGCTGAGAACAAGGTATCTTTTCGCACTAGTATTGAATCAGACGTTGATGTAGATACAATAACTTGGCAACAAATATCTGGTCCAGAAGTCAGCTTAACTAGCGACAACAGTAATGGTGAATTAGCGATATTTTTTGATGCGCCTAAGGTTAATATTGATACCATCATCACCTTCAATGTCTCAGCAAGTGATGCTGAAGCAAGCACTAGCTACAGTGATAGTGTTGCTGTGTTAGTAGAGCCGGCAACTGCAATTGGTAACAACGCTTATTTTTCTGATAGAAAGGCAAAAGTATTTGCTTATAATGCAGATAGCCCATATGCCGCCGACTTGGTTAATTGTGTTTACTCAAATAGTCTCATTAGTTCATGTACCCTTGAGCAAACACCTTTACTTGCTCAAGAGGCACAAAATACTGCACCCCCAACCATAAAGGACATTATGGATAGAGTGGTTGTTTCTCATCAGTGGATGGGTGAGCGCTTTGAAGCTTTTCTGACTAATAATGATCCGAACAATGACATGAGAAATTTATTAAGAGCAACAACAGCTATTGTCATTGCTTATGATGTTAGGCCATCTTTTTACTGGGCAGCAACGGGGGCAATATACTTAGACGCTGAGAATTTTTGGTTGACCCCGCAAGAGCGAGACACAATCAATGAAGCACCAGATTTTCGAGCTGATTTTGGTAATGACTTACAATTTGTTATGCCATGGCGCTACGTAAAAGATAATGCTTACGCTAGCCAAAGTTATAGTCGTTCAGCGCGTGTAACCAGAACTACCGATGATGCCTTATACCGCCTAACCTCTTTAATGTATCATGAACTTGCGCATGCAAATGACTTTTTCCCAAGTTATGAGTGGTATAGCCATAACGCTAAGCTACGGGTTCTTGACGCTGCTATAAGTTCAAGCTTTGAGTCAGATGAACTAGCAGTTACCTTACCGCTTGTCAGTCAAGAGATGCGTGATTTAGCACAAGTTCGCTTTGCCGGTGAAACAGCAAACGCTACACAAAAAGCCTATCTACCGATAGATGTTGAAAGTTTTTTCAGCCCAGATAGTGCATCAGATTTTTATGCTTACTCTAGTACCCGCGAAGATTACGCAATGCTTTTCGAAGAGTTGATGATGAAAAATCGATTTAACATTGTTCGAGATGTTGCTATCACTAATCAACCAACAGGTGACAATGTCACTTCATCTGATTACAAAGTCAAATGGGGACAACGCGGGCGCATCGGAGATAATAAATTAAGAGAGCGAGTACTATTTAGTGCATCTCGTGTATTACCTGAGTTTGACAGCCAATCTGCCATGGACCAGGTCCCTACCCCTATTCAAATGGTTGAAGGCGATAGCTGGGCTGATAACTTAACTATTAGTCCAAGCGACCCTAATATGAGTCGGAAACGCCCGTTTAGTCTTTACATGCTTTCCCCTAAAACCACAGAAGCAGAGCGTTCGGTTAACTTTAATCACTACTATCAAAAGGCGCTACCTAAACACTAAGTGCCAAGTTAACGCTACACCATACAATAACAGACAATAAAAAAGCGCGATTAATGAAATCGCGCTTTTTTTTATTACTTAAATTAGCGTTAATCAACAGAGTAATTCGCTATTGAAGTACTTCCTTTATAAAGGGAATAGTAATTTTTCTTTGCTCTTGAATAGAAGCTTTATCAAGCGCATCTAAAGACTTAATCAAGTTCGACATATCACGGCTAAAGCGGTTCAATAAAAACTTAACAACATCATCAGATAAGAATAAGCCTCGTTGTGTTGCTCGATATTGTAGGGCTTGTACTTTCTCTGCATCGTCCATAGGTTTAACCTGCTCGGTCAGCCCCCAAGAAAGTCTTGATACAAGATCGGGTAAACTAATACCTAATTGCTGAGCACTTTCATCACCTGAAATTAACAAGTAATTATTCTGCTCTAGTACGCGATTATATAAATCAAATATCGCCTGTTGCCACTGGGTATTATTAGCAATTAAATGAATGTCATCTAAGCAAATAAAATCGATTTGCTCTAGTCCTTCTAGCACAGCAACAGGTAACTGTATTAGCTCAGCACACGAAAGACATACGGATGATTTTCCAAGGTGCGCTGCATAGCTACTACTTGCATGCAGTAAATGTGACTTACCAGTACTCGCTAAGCCAAATAAATAAAAGCTATGAGCATTTTGCTGCTTTTGTTCAATAAAACTTTTTAACTGACTAACAACTCCCTGATTAACATCGCCTTTAAAGCTATCAAACGTTTCATCATCAGGAAGTTGTACCATTAGCGCTAATTGTGCAGCTTGCTTCATCCTTGCTCCCAATAGAAAACAGGAATAGTTGGTGCAATCACTAACTGAGGCTTGGCAGGTTCATCGCCTTTTAAGTCATTATCGTCCTTTACCGCATCTTTTACTTCGTCTTTTAATTTATCTTTGTCAGCTGCTTTGTTAACGGCTTCATGCTCTACTGATGTTTTTGTCTCTGATTCATCTTTCACGGTTAGATCAATCACAGGAATATTCATTTCAAGATAATTTCTTTTCAGCACTGAAGTTTCAACCCCATCAGTTTCAAACATCGCACTGCTAGCAAAGTTTGTCTCTGTAGTATCTTCTTCAATGGTCGTTACTTTCATTGACGTATGCGACTGTCCCTCTGAATCAATTGAGTCAATAACTTGTTGATTCACTGAGTCTATAGCTTCAGTACTATCATCTAACGATTCAATATCAATTTGTGGCTCAATCTCAACTTGTGGTTCAATGACCTGCGTGAGTTTATCGTTGAGTTTAAGAGAAGCCAAAAAAGATGTTTTTGAGCCAGTTAACTCTAATTTAAACTGACGTTTATCCGCTTGAGCGGTCATTAACGTGACCGTATTTACCGCAGACAAGTCCTTTAAGAAGTTAAATAATCGCATATCATTTTCTAGTGAAGTAACATTTTTTACTTCAATAACAAAATCATTACTAGCCGAATCTAGCAAGGCATAAGATTGATAAATCAATTCGGTGATATCTGATAAACCTTGGTTTATTAACTCAACCTTATTAACGCCATGATATTGTTTAAAATAGATGGTGCCTTGAGAGTATACCCGCCAATCCAAAACCTTCGGCTGTTGTACTTTTTCTTGTTGTTGGCATAACAAACCACAATCTAGGTTATTATCTAATGTGCTTTCTTGGTTTTGCGTTAACACCTGTTCTTCTAAAGAAAGTAGTGTTGAGTCTGATACTCTCATGACAACAACAGTATCAGCAAAATAACGCAATGAAGCCTGCTTTACTTGTTCAGGGTAGTAATCCCAAAAATCCTCAATACTCACTTGCTCACTATCTGTTAAATCCATTAACGGCATAATAAGAGGTAAGCCACGTAACTCTGAAAAGGTGTTGATTACCTGAGGAATATTAGTTTCTGCTTGAATAGCCGCGTTGTTTTTAGCATCGTAATCTAGCTCTGAGGTTGCGCTAGGGACTGAAACTGAGTCTGAGTTTGAGTTTGAACTTAAGTCTGAATCTGCAATTATTTGGCGAGTATTACCTTGCTCATCAACCAACCATAAAAGCACTTGTGGTCGCAAACTGCCCCAAAGTGCTAGATTAGCCTGTTTGAATAATTGATTTACTTTATCTTCATTAAAGTGAACAACTAAGCTAAGTTGCTCATCATTAAGCTGATAGCGATATTGGCTAACATAACGACTGGCATTTTTTTGTGCTTTCTTTAACAAAGGGTTATTACCAATACCCTGTTTCCCACCAACTTTTAAAAACACACCTGCAAGGGCACTCTGAACTGCCTGTTCACGTTGTGCACTTGCTTGTGAGTCTACATTTACAGTAGCTTGGTATAAATCTTTAACTTCAATGGCCGCTAGGTTTTTACTAAAAAATGATAATAGCAGCGTTAATAACAAAAATAGGGATCTAAGCATATCAACTAAAATTTTCTAAAACTCCATGATTTTATAAATGTTATCTTACCACAATAGCTATTATTAAACTGAGCAAATATCGATAATTTCTTTGAAAAACTCTCCTTAAAATAAAACACGACTAAGATACCGTTATCACCTTGAGTATGAGTCTTGGCACTGTTAGAATACGCGCCTTAAATATCAAGCAGAATAATTCTTAATGGTAAGGGTTATTTTCAATAGCTTGATAGGTTTCAGTTGGTAATGAATTGAGGTTTCTTGTGAGCGAGCAAAATCAGTCCCTAAGCTATAAAGATGCAGGTGTAGATATAGATGCAGGTAATGCATTAGTTGAAAACATCAAAGGTGCGGTAAAACGTACAACACGCCCAGAAGTGATGGGCGGACTTGGAGGCTTTGGTTCAGTATGTCAATTGCCTACTGGATATAAAGAGCCCGTATTAGTAGCTGGTACTGACGGTGTTGGCACAAAACTACGCTTAGCTATTGATTTAGCAAAGCACGATACTGTTGGTATCGATTTAGTAGCTATGTGTGTTAATGACCTTATTGTACAAGGTGCGGAACCATTATTTTTCCTTGATTACTACGCAACAGCAAAACTAGATGTAGCCGTGGCCTCATCAGTTGTTGAAGGCATCGCTGAAGGTTGTATTCAATCTGGTTGTGCCCTTGTTGGTGGTGAAACCGCTGAAATGCCTGGTATGTACCACAAAGGTGATTATGATATCGCTGGTTTCTGTGTTGGTGTTGCAGAAAAATCTCGCTTATTAGATGGTACAAGTGTTGCTGCTGGTGATCAATTAATCGCCCTTGGCGCATCTGGTCCTCACTCAAATGGTTTCTCTTTAATTCGTAAAGTATTAGAAGTGAATAACACTGATACCAATGAATTACTTGATGGCAAAAAGATTGCTGACCATTTATTAGAACCTACAAAGATTTACGTAAAATCTGTGCTTGAATTACTTAAAAATGTAGATGTTCATGCGCTTTCTCATATCACTGGTGGTGGTTTCTGGGAAAACATTCCTCGCGTATTACCTGAAACCGCACAAGCGGTAATTAAAGGTGATAGCTGGCAATGGCCGAGCATCTTCAACTGGTTACAAGAAAAAGGTAACATTACAGAGCACGAAATGTACCGCACCTTTAACTGTGGTGTTGGTATGATTATCGCTGTTCCTGCTGATAAAGTAGCAGAAAGTATTGAAGTACTTAAAGCTCACGGTGAAAACGCATGGCATATCGGTGAAATCGCTGATAAAGCAGATGGCGAAGAGCAAGTTGTTTTTGCTTAAGTAATAACTTACTGAGTAAAAGAAAAGATATTGTAAAGGGGCTATTTATTAGCCCCTTTAATTTATCTCTTTTCCAATGCGTTAAAAATGAATAAGGAAAAAACATGTCTAGCAAAATAGTTGTATTAATTTCTGGTAGTGGTACAAATCTACAAGCCATAATCGATGCTTGTATTGAAGCTGATTACCCAGGTGAAGTTGTCGGCGTGGTATCGAATAAAGTTGACGCCTATGGCTTAACTCGTGCTAAAGATGCTGAGATAGCCACGGTAGCCCTCTCTCATAAAGACTTTGCTAGCCGTGAAGATTATGATCAAGCGCTAATCAAAGAAATCGATAACTTTGATGCTGATTTAATTGTCTTAGCTGGTTTTATGCGTATTCTTACGCCAAGCTTTGTTCAGCACTTTCAAGGGAAATTGTTAAATATCCACCCTTCGTTATTACCAAAATATCAAGGTCTCAATACCCATCAACGCGCTATCGATGCGGGTGATGAGGTTCACGGTGTAAGTGTTCATTTTGTCACCGAAGAGCTTGACGGCGGTCCTGTCATTTTACAAGCGAAAGTCCCCGTATTTGAAGGTGATAAAGCTGATGATCTAGCTGCCCGTGTCCATGAACAGGAACATAGAATTTATCCGTTAGTGGTTAAATGGTTTGCTGAACAGAGGCTCTCCATGCAAGGCGATTACGCTGTGCTTGATGGTAACAAACTACCTACTTCTGGTTACGCAAACGACTAAGCATATATTAACGTTACCTACACAGTGACTTACTTACGCACAAGTTTTTACCATTTTATCAATTAAAGACAAGCAGAAGCTGTTAATATAATGACCATATTAATAGCTTTGGAATTCTGCTTGTTATGTACAAACTACTCTCTCTCTTTTGTTTAAGCTTACCTTTAATGGCACTTGCTAATACAAGTCTTGCCAACGAACAAAACAACTCTACGCAAATATCATCGCTTTCTACCGTTATTCCTGCTTATAAAGCAACCTATACCCTTCTACATAAATCAGACCCTGTCGGGACAGCCATAAGGCAGCTAGCTTACCTTGATAATGGTAATATTGAATATCATTATGAAACCGATATAAGTTGGTTAATCTTTTCAGATAAACGCAGTGAAACTGCAATAGTTAATGTAGAAAAAGGGCAAGTAATACCATTGAAATATGATTACCAACGAGAAGGTACAGGTCGAGACAAAAGTTATCGGTGGCAATATAATTTAGCTGAGAAAACTGCGACAAATCTAAAAGAAGATAAGCAAATTAGTCTAGAGTTTACGGATGGCTTGCTCGATAAACTCAGCTATCACTTACAGAATCGCATAGATTTGATTCAATCGCCTGAGAAAAAGCATTTTATATACCCAGTAATAAGTACCCGCGGCTCCATTAAAAATTATGAATATCGCTATGACGGTGAAGAAGAATTAATACTGCCCTATGGCTTAGTGAAAACCATCAGGTTAAAACGAGAAATTGTTGAGAAAAAACGAATTACTTACGCTTGGTTTGCCCCTGAGTTAAACTATTTATTAGTAAAGCTTTATCAAGTTAAAGCAGGCGCAGAACAATTTGAAGCACAACTTTCTTCCCTAAAGTAAATCCCCTCTCTTAATCACCGACATCCCTTAGTAACTTTAATTTACCCCCAATTAATTTTCATTAGTTGGGGATAAAGTGCTTGCCCATATTCTCACCACACTAGTTCAATTCTACTTATTTACCCTTGTCTAACCACAGCAAGTTTTTGCTGACACTCCTCAACCCCTTATCAATTATCTCTAATTCGTCATTCAATACCAGTCCAATAAATCTAATCACGTTGTAAGTTACAGCAGATTAAGTTTATTTCACTGCGCCATTTATGGATAAAAAAATAGCAAATAATGCTTGAATCTCCTGCAAAAACCATATACTGTACATTCATACAGTATAGTTTCAAAGTCATATTAAACGCGAGGCACAGCTATGTACTCAATCAATACCCAAGATAACAACAAACATATCGACAGCTATTCACAGCAAGCTTGGTTGATGTCAGCCAGTGTGAAAAACAACCAAGAACTATCAAACCAATATGCCGATATATGTCAGCAACATAAGCAAGAAAAAAAATGGGTATTGTTTATTAATCCAGAAGAGGCATCACTAGAGCAGCTTGCACAAACTCATGGTGTTGATGTATCAAAAGTGCTTTGCGTGAGTTTTAAAGGCAAGAATAAAGTTAATAATATTGTTGATGAAAACTCTGCTCATTTAGATATTGAGCAAATAAAAAATGTCTTATGTCGAGGCAATTGCTCTGCTGTTATTCTGTCTAATGCGACGTTTGCCAATGAAGAAATTGCCGCACTAAATAATTGTGCACAATTAGGTGAAACTCAGTGTGTGCTATTAAAAAATCAAGGGATGAAACACTAAGCAGTTACCATACACTGTTAAATGCTAGATGATTAAATTATGGCATGAGAACTTTATTATCATTAGCGATTAAAAAAGCCGTACTGAGTAATCAGTACGGCTTTTGCTATTTTAAACTTTTTAACTTTTAACCTTTAAAAAGCGACTTGTTAAAATAAGTTGCGAAACAGGGTTATTTACTCGCTAACCAATGTTTCACATTTCGCTCTAAAACTGCCATCGGAACCGCACCATTTAATAGTACCACGTCATGAAACTCTGCTAAGTCAAACGCTGTGCCTAATTGCGCTTTTGCCATTTCACGTAAACTCAACATTTTCAACATACCTAGCTTATAGCCTAACGCTTGACCTGGCCAAGCCATGTATCGCTCTATTTCTGAAATAACATCAGATTTCGCTGAACCGGTTTTCTCTGCCATATAAGTAATAGCTTGCTCACGCGTCCAACGTTTATCATGCATACCCGTGTCGACAACTAATCGTACCGCTCTAAATAACTCCGCTTGTAAACGTCCTAAGTCGCCAAAGGGGTCATTTTCATACATGCCAAGCTCATAAGCTACTTGCTCGCTGTATAGCGCCCAACCTTCGGTATAAGCATTGTACGGTGCAATACGTCGTAAAAAAGGTAACTCTGCTTGATCAAGGTTTAACGCTATTTGCCAGTGATGACCAGGGTTAGCCTCATGATAAGTTAATGTTTTAAGTGCAAACTTTGGATTGGCTTTCATATCACGAAGATTAATCCAATATACCCCAGGCTTACTGCCATCTACTGCAGGTGAAGTATATTGACCACCTGGCGCACCGTCTTGTACCTCTACCGGGAAAGCTTTAACTTCCACTTGATAACTTGGTGTGGTCTTAAATACTGGCGCCATTTTAGTAGTGATATCTTGAATATAACCATTAATATCACTTAACAGTTCCTCCCTGCCCGCTTTTGAGTCTTCATATAAAAAACGAGGCTCTTCATTAAGCGCAACCATACGTTCACCAACAGTACCTTTACTGTAGCCTTCGGCTTTTAAAATCGCATCCATTTCAGTGCTAATTCGAGCTACTTCACCTAGACCTATTTGGTGAATTTTTGCTGGAGATAAATCACTATCACCTAATTGCTTAATGGCATCTTGATAATATTTACTGCCGTTAGGTTGTGCCCAAATACCAGATTCAGCTCTTGCTTGTGTCAATAATTTACGACTCGCCTGCTCAACCGATTTAAACGCTGGGTAAACAACCTTCTCTACTTTGTCAGTAGCTTGGGCGATCAATGCCTGCTTTTGCTGTGAAGTTAACGCTTCAATCGCATTGACCTTGGTTGCAAAAACCGTAACAAAAACGTGTGAATCAACAGCGCTACTAGTAAAAGCACTTAAGTAGTTAATTGCTCCTTGTAAAGTTACTTTTGGCGGTAACCAATCTTGTTCAGCATCTTTGGCTTGCTTCTCAATAATACTTGCCGCCACCAAATCAAATTGTCCTAATCGAGCAATGTAGTCTAGCGCTTGTTGCTCGGTGGTGATGGCTTGATCATTTTGCATGATACGCGGCATATCAATTAATGGACCATTGATTTGGTTAACCACAAAAGGAGACAACCCCATCCAAGTATCAATAAAGCCAATAGTAAAATCTGGCGAACCGGCAAAATAGCGGGTTAGTCCGGCCATCACTTGTTGGTTATTTTTAGCAGTAAGAGTGCCATCGCGTAGATCAATAGCCGCTATCTCAGTTGAGATTTTTAATAGCTTAGCTCTTAGCTCTGCTTCATTTTCTGGGCCATAAAGTTCAGTCTTACTGTTAACAACATCGCCAACATCTTTTTTAGTTAAGCCAAACATGGTTGCAGACATAGCACGTTGCTTAAATAAAACTTGCTTTGCTTGAAGATATAAAACCGACAAGGCTTGTTGCTTGTCTTCAGCTGTTTGGTTGTTGAGCGCGTTACTTTCACTTTCTTTAACCGTTTCAGTTGCCAAAACTGTTTGTTCTGGTGCACTTTTCTGCTCACATGCGGTTAATGCAAATGTAGCGACAATCGCGCTAGCGACTATGCCTTTTTTGAAGTTTGTTCTCATACCTTCCTCTATAAAAAGTAACCAAGCGCTTGTTTTAAAAGCTTGGGGGAGTGTTATATTTATGTAAGAGATTAGAGCAAATACAGCCTGGATTGTAAACATTATACAATCCTCTTTATTCACTATTAAATAAACAGTTTAGTTAATAAACATCAAATTATACCTCACAGGGTATTTCTGGTATAATCGCGCGCCCTCACTGACTGACGATGTACATTGCGTTTAGTAAGGCGGGATTAAGCTAGTTAACTGTAATGAGACACTGATATGACTTCAGCAAAAAAGCAAATAATTTCACCGAAGCAACAAGGGTTATTTGATTATCCTAAATACTGGGCAGAATGCTACGGCACCGCGCCATTTCTTCCTATGTCGCGTAAAGAAATGGACATCCTAGGTTGGGATAGTTGTGACATTATTCTTGTTACTGGTGATGCTTACGTTGATCACCCAAGCTTTGGTATGGCGATTATTGGCCGTATGCTTGAAGCACAAGGTTTTAGGGTTGGTATCATTGCTCAGCCAAATTGGCATTCAAAAGATGATTTTATGAAATTAGGCAAGCCTAATTTATTTTTTGGCGTCACTGCCGGTAATATGGATTCAATGATCAACCGTTATACTGCAGAGCGCAGAATACGCCATGATGATGCCTACACGCCAAATGATGAAGGCGGTAAACGCCCTGATCGCGCGGTAACGGCTTACACTCAACGTTGTAAAGAAGCATTTAAAGGCGTACCTATTATTATTGGTGGTATTGAAGCGAGTTTACGTCGAATTGCTCATTATGATTATTGGTCTGACAAAGTCCGTCGCTCTGTCTTGTTTGATTCAAAGGCTGACTTATTAATCTTTGGCAATGCTGAACGTCCATTAGTTGAAATTGCACATCGCATTGCCCGTGGCGAAGATGTAAAAAACATTACTGACGTTCGTGGTAGTGCTTTTTTAACCAACCAAGCTTTGCCTGGTTGGCAAGGCATTGATTCTCGGGATATTGATAGACCGGGTAAAATTGATCCTATCCCAAGTCCTTATGAAGAAATTACACCTGCAACATGTAGTGACAATGAAGCACAAGCGGAAGAAGCTTCATTGGCAAGTGATATCACCAAAACCGCACAAGTAGTTCAAGTAGCCGATTATCGTAATAAAACTTGGGATAAAAAAGCTAAGCCGTGGCAAACCACCTACATTAACTTACCGACATTTGAGCAAGTAAAGGACAATAAAGTACTTTACGCCCATGCTTCACGTATTTTTCATCAAGAAGTTAACCCAACATCGGCTAAGCCTTTGGTACAAAGCCATGGTACGCGCCTTATTTGGTTGAACCCACCAGCTAAACCGCTTTCTACCGAAGAAATGGACGGTGTTTTTGGCCTAGCATATCAACGTGTTCCACATCCAAGTTACGGTAAAGCTAAAATACCTGCTTATGACATGATAAAAACCAGCATTAATATCATGCGTGGTTGTTTCGGCGGTTGTACTTTTTGTTCAATTACCGAACATGAAGGCAGAATTATACAAAGTCGCTCTCATGAATCTATTATCAATGAAATCGAAGATATTAAACAGAAAGTACCGGGTTTTACCGGTGTAATTTCTGATCTTGGTGGCCCGACAGCGAATATGTATCAGCTTAATTGTAAAAGCGAAAAAGCTGAAGCGACTTGTCGAAAGCCTTCGTGTGTATGGCCAACCATATGTGGTCACTTAGATACCGATCATACGCCAACAATTGAACTTTACCGCAAAGCAAGAAAGGTTAAAGGTATCAAAAAAATCTTAATTGCTTCAGGTGTTCGTTATGACTTAGCCATTGAGCACCCTGAATATGTGCAAGAATTAGCTACTCATCATGTTGGCGGTTATTTAAAAATTGCTCCAGAGCACACCGAGCAAGGGCCGCTCGATAACATGATGAAGCCGGGTATGGGCAGTTATGATAAATTTAAAGAGATGTTCGATCATTATTCTAAACTTGCCGGGAAAAAGCAGTATTTAATCCCGTATTTTATTTCTGCACACCCAGGTACGTCAGATAGAGATATGGTCAATCTTGCTCTATGGCTTAAAAGTAATGACTTTAAATTAGATCAAGTGCAAAACTTTTATCCATCACCATTAGCCAATGCAACGACACTTTACCATACCGAGTTAAATTCACTGCGTAACGTCACCAGTAAGAATTTAGCTAAAGAGGACGGTAAAATTACCGTACCTAAAGGCACCATCCAACGTCGCTTGCATAAAGCCATCTTACGTTACCATGATCCGGTTAACTGGCCACAAATACGTCAGGCGCTTACTAAAATGGGCTTAACGAAATTAATTGGCTCTGCACCGAACTGCCTAGTACCAAGAGAGACACGCAACGAGCAACAATTAGCCAATAAAAACAGACAAGGTAAAAACAATTCAAAAGGCTTTAAAACAAGTCCTGGGCAGAGCCGAAATAAATCTGGTCAAGGTAAAGCTAAGAAAACGCCTCAACATAAAAAAGGCTTAACACGTTTTTCTGATGACCAGTTTAAGAAAAGTAAAAAGTCCAAATAACTTGGGAATATATACAACCAAACTAGCTTTATTTAAAGTTAAGCTAGTTTGGTTTTGATAACCAAAAAGATAGTTTTTCTGCTAACAACGAGGGATTAATAGGCTTGGCAAGATAATCATTCATTCCCACGGCTAAGCACTTTTCTTGATCGCCCTTCATGGTATTCGCGGTCATTGCGACAATAACTACATTACTCGATGCTTGATATTTAAGCTCTGTTCTAATGGCCATAGTCGTTTGGTAGCCATCCATTTCAGGCATTTGGCAGTCCATTAAAATCAATTTATATGGCTGAGTACTTTGCCTTTCACTGACAAGTGCTAAGGCATGAATACCATTTTTAGCAACATCCGCTTGGTGCCCTATTTTACGTAATAACCCCAAAGCAACTTCTTGATTAATTCGATTATCTTCAACTAATAATATTTTCGTTAGTTCGGTGCTATTTTGCATTAATTCACTGTTTGCTTGGTTAACAACAGCACTTTTAACCGGTAATGGCTGATGTGTTGAATCAAATGCTTGAGTAATTTTATTGTGTAAGCTCGTTGGGGTGATTGGTTTAGTCACTTTTTGACAAAAACCACTCTTAAGTAATTGATTAAGGTAAAGTGAATTGTTATTTTCATTCGATATTGTCGTCATAATAATAACGTGAGGTTTCACAGCATTAACATCGCTAAGTATGTCAATGAGCTTAATCAATGCAGTCTTACTAACACTCTCATCGATTAACAGTAGTGCATAGTCATTTTTTGCAAGCTCATCACTTTCTCGCTTAATATTGTCAATACTAGAAATAGCAACATTTAGTTCCCAAGTAGATAATTGCTTATTCAGCAAGCTTAGCTGCTTGCTATTTGTCGCGAATACTAACACTGTTTGCTGATTAAATTTTTTCAAGGCTGGTATTACATGGGTACTTTTGCCTAAGTCTAATGAAAAAGTAAACTCACTGCCCTTCCCAAGGATACTCGTAACGCTTATATCGCCTCCCATAAGTTGGCATAATTGCTTAACGATAGTAAGTCCTAGACCAGTTCCGCCAAACTCTCTTGTAGTGGAAGCATCAACTTGGGTAAAAGCACTGAATAAATCTGCACATTTTTGCTCAGGAATACCAATACCAGTATCCTTAACCGTGGCGGATAATGTTAATTGTGTTGAAGACTTTTCCTTTAAGCTAACAGTAATAACAATTTCACCCTGTTCGGTAAATTTAATTGCGTTACTCACTAAATTCGTAATAACTTGCGTTAATCTACTTGGGTCGCCAATAACAAAATCATCTGATAGCTCTGTCGTGTCGATGATGATTTCAAGGCCTTGTTGCTGAGCTTTAATGGACATGGCCTGCACAGAGTCAACAATACATTCAGCTAAATTAAACTCTACGTGCTCAATCTCTAACTTGCCCGCCTCTATTTTTGAAAAGTCTAAAATGTCATTAATCAAAGAAAGTAAGGTCTCAGCACTGATTTTGGCTAGTTTTGAAAAGTGTTGCTGAGTTTTGCTTAATTGGGTATCTGCTAAGAGTGTTAACATACCTAGCACGCCGTTAATTGGCGTTCTGATTTCATGACTCATATTGGCTAAAAATTGTGATTTAGCACGATTTGCTACTTCTGCTTTTTTACGTTGAACTTTATTATCATCAGCGAGCTTTTGTAATGTTTTCTCTTTTTTAACCATATGAGTAACATTATCAATCACTATCTGGCACAACGGCTTACCGTTATTGTTAGCGATGTTTTTTACGCTAACTTGTTGCTGAATAAGATATCTCTCATCACCAATAAAGTGTTTTTGATATAAAGGCAAAGGTGTTGGGTTAAAAGTATGCGATAGCCGTGTAGGCAAACCAAATGTTAATGCGGCTTCGCAAGCACTACTTAATCTAGAGTCATGATATTGTTTGAAAATATCACTGAGTAGCTTACCTTCTTCGTCATCTAACTCTTTTCCTGAGCAATCACTTAACCATTTATTAAAGAAAACTAAACGCTGCTGTTCATCAATGATAATAATACCAACGGAAAGTTCATTAAGTGCTGCATAGAGGATATCATTCGATAAGACTGTCATTCAGTTACTTATCCTTGCGCTTTACTTGTGATACCGAAAACAAACTTCCTCACGGATTCTTGGAAAATTTCCAATGACGTAATGTCCATAATAAACGAAATATGTCCGGCAATTTTTTCACTCGGTAGGGTAAATTTGACCTTAATGTACAATGACCAATCTTGCTCGCTACTGTAGGTAAAAATTTTATTGAGATTGCCTTGAATAAATTCTGGCATTTCAATAAAAATAGACGATTCAAGAAAATTAATAACCGTGCCAAAACAAGCATTTAAAATAACATTACCAATTTCAACCAAAGAATCCTGCTCTAACTCTGATAAATCTTCGATAGGAATTTTATTACCGAGTAATAAGCTTACTAATTGTAAGCCATTTTCTTTACTAAACATCAGTAAAGCCTGACCATTAAAATCTCCGGAAAACTGCTGAGTTACTGCACTGATCTCTACGGAATTATCAATATCTAGCTTATTGATAGCATCTTTATTCGGTAAAATTTCAATTTCAGGTATGGTTAAATCCACAGTTTGCGAGACCATCTGATTCAACGAATTGGCAGCACGACCAATACCAATATTAAAAATTTCGGTTAAAGCATCAATTTCAAGCGGGGTTAAGTTATTTGGCATAAAATAATTACTCGTATTTATCGTGTTAGGCTATGAGTGTAAGAAACTTGTAATCACCTCTTCGTTTATTGGTTTATTTAAAAATGTTACTCCTGCCGCTAACGCCTGCTCTCTAATTTCGTCTTGAATATTCGCTGTCAATAACGCTATTTTATCTACTGTGATTTTATCAGCCATCGCAGTAATTAATTCCAAGCCTGTCATACCTGGCATATTAAAATCGACAAGGGCAATATCAATTGCATTTTGTTGTGAAATTTTTTCCAGCGCTTCTACACCACTGCCGGCCTCAATAATGTCTACCTCTGGCACATGAGACTGGATAATTGCCTTGATCATCATCCGTGAAACTAAACTGTCATCCACCACTAAAATTGTTTTGCTCATTACGCCCCCAAAAAGTTAAATCGCTAAATATCATAATGTTGCTAAAAAGCTTATGCAGTGACTGGCGTTTTATCAAGGGAATCAAAAAAAATAGCTATAACCAATAAAATAGTCGCGTGCTAGCGCAATATGATTAGGTGAAATACACAAAACAACGATACAGGTAGCTTTTAGTATTCTCTGCGACCAACTCACTTACCAAGTAATTGACTTCATTGGTTAGCATAAGCGATTCATCTTGGGTAACGGCTACAGGGCCGTTAAGGTTTAGATAAGATTTTAACTCTTTTACCTTTCTATTGATTCTACACGTGAGTTTAACGGCTCGATCAGACAACAGCTTATCTGCAACCTCTTTGGCTACTAATAAGAAACGCTCTTGGGAATAAACACCGATAAATCTAAAGGGTTTAGATGATATGGCAAAGAACACAAAGACAACTAAATATAAAAACTT
This sequence comes from uncultured Colwellia sp., assembly GCA_913057925.1. GTDB lineage: Bacteria > Pseudomonadota > Gammaproteobacteria > Enterobacterales > Alteromonadaceae > Colwellia. The sequence goes on from CAJXPG010000001.1 coordinate 67,020, forward strand.
AATGAAGTTTTTCATAATACTACCTCTCTTTACAACGCAAACAACTTGTATCCTCCCTGATTAAATTCAAACGGCAATTTACTAAGTATATGTGAAATTCATAAAATTGCTGTGCTTAATAAACGCTAAGCAAATTATCGTAGGCGTGTATTCTTCAGTAGTGTATAATCGCGCGCAATATTTTATTGGTCAATTTACTCGATGTTTCAATCCGAGTGATTATTTACATACAACGGAATTTATCATGCTAGCAGCAAATAATATCACCCAACAATTTGGCGCTAAGCCACTGTTTGAGAACATTTCACAAAAATTTGGTGGCGGAAACCGTTATGGTTTAATCGGTGCTAACGGTTGTGGTAAATCAACCTTAATGAAAATTTTAGGTGGTGATTTAGAGCAAACCTCTGGGAATGTAAGTTTAGATACGGGCGAGCGTTTAGGTAAATTACGCCAAGACCAATTTGCCTTTGAAGAATACAGCGTAATCGATACCGTAATCATGGGCCATACTGAGCTTTGGGCGGTAAAAGAAGAGCGTGATCGTATTTATGCTTTGCCTGAAATGAGTGAAGAAGATGGCATGAAAGTTGGTGATTTAGAGTCTCAATATGCTGAAATGGACGGTTACAGCGCAGAAAGTCGCGCTGGTGAGTTATTAATTGGTGTTGGTATTGACGTTGCTCAACATTATGGTTTGATGAGCGAAATTGCCCCAGGCTTTAAATTACGTATATTACTTGCGCAAGCACTGTTTTCAGATCCAGATATCTTGTTACTTGATGAGCCAACCAACAACTTGGATATTCACACCATTCAATGGCTTGAAGAAACCTTAAATGAACGTGACTCAACCATGATCATCATTTCACATGATAGACATTTCTTAAATAGTGTTTGTACGCATATGGCTGATTTAGATTACGGTGAGCTACGTGTTTATCCTGGTAACTATGATGAGTACATGTTGGCAGCCACACAAGCAAGAGCGCGCTTATTGGCCGATAACGCTAAGAAAAAAGCACAAATTGGTGAGTTACAAGCGTTCGTTGCACGTTTCTCAGCTAACGCATCAAAAGCTAAGCAAGCAACCTCTCGTGCAAAACAAATGGATAAAATTCAACTTGAAGAAGTAAAAGCCTCAAGTCGTACTAACCCATTTATTCGTTTCAACCAAGAGAAGAAGCTTTTCAGAAATGCGCTAGTCATTGAAAAACTAAACAAGAGTTTTGATGATGCTCATATCCTAAAAGATATTTCAGCATTAATTGAAGTCGGTGAACGTATCGCTATTATTGGTGAGAATGGTATTGGTAAAACCACCTTTTTACGCAGTTTAATGAATGAAGTTGGTTACGAGCCGAACTCTGGTGAATTTAATTGGTCAGAAAACGTTAATATCGGTTACTACGCTCAGGATCATGAATACGAATTTGAAAATGACATGAACTTGTTTGAGTGGATGAGTCAATGGCGTCAGCCTACCGATGATGAACAGGCGGTTCGTGGCTATTTAGGCCGTTTACTGTTCTCAGCTGATGATATTAAAAAGAATGTTAGTGTACTATCTGGTGGTGAAAAAGGTCGGATGTTGTTTGGTAAGTTAATGATGCAACAACCAAATATTTTGGTGCTCGATGAGCCAACTAACCACATGGATATGGAGTCGATTGAGTCATTAAACATGGCGTTAGAGCAATATGAAGGCACATTGCTTTTTGTTAGTCATGACAGGGAGTTTGTTTCAACAATTGCGACCCGTATTATTGAATTAACCGCAGATGGTTACGTAGACTTTGCCGGTACGTATGATGAGTACCTAGCAAGCCAAGCATAAATATAGCAATTTCACTTAGCGACAAACTGGAGAACCTCTCTAGTTTGTCGCTTTTTGCTATTCACTTTAAACCAATTATATTAAGAGCTTATTATGCTTAGTTATCGCCACGCATTTCATGCAGGAAATTTTGCTGACGTATTAAAGCACAGTGTTTTATCACTGGTGCTTGATTACATGACTCGTAAAGAAAAAGGCTTTTGCTATATCGATAGTCACTCGGGTGCAGGCATGTATCAACTTAAAGATGAATATGCGCAAAAAACCGGTGAATATAAAGACGGTATCGCTAAGATAATTAACGATGACGAAGCCCCTGAAGCGCTTGAGCCTTACTTATCATTAATCAAGACGCTTAACTTAAACCCTAGCGATAGTGACCTTGAAATATATCCTGGCTCACCAGGGGTTGCGAAAGCCTTTGTTCGCCGTCAAGATTCTAGTCATTTATTTGAATTGCACCCTACAGATATACAACACTTAGAGGATTTTTGTCAGCGCTGGCGTAAAGTGTTTGTCAAGCAATCGGATGGTTATCAAGGAGTGCTAGGGTTAGTTCCACCGCCAAGTCGTCGCGGTGTGGTATTAATTGACCCGCCTTATGAATTAAAAGCAGATTATCAAAAAGCGGTGAAAACTATTATCAAAGCGTATAGTAAGTTTTCAACCGGCACTTATATAATTTGGTATCCTGTCGTTAAACGTCACTTTATTGAACAAATGGAAAAAGACTTCACTAATAGTGATGTAAAAAATGTACTTCAAGTAGAGTTTTGTTTAGAAGATGACACACAAGAATACGGTATGACGGGCACTGGGTTATTTATTGTTAACCCGCCTTGGCAGTTATCAGAGCAACTTGAACAAATATTACCTTATATGAAAGCGAAATTAGGTAGTAATAACACCAGTTATACCCTTAAACAACTCATTGCCGAATAAATACCAGCTTTGCAAGACACATTAACTTAACCACCTGAACTAGCTACGTGAATTAGCTAGGTTAATGTGTCTTATGCACTGAAATTTAATCAAGTTGGTATAAAATACCAAAGTACTTCTTTAAACATTGGTGGCCTTTGCTTGATGAAACTCGGGCGCTCTTAAAATAAACAAGTCATCAACATAAAACTGCTCAGCACTACTAGTCTGCCACCAGCGCCGCCAATTTTCATCGATACCGTTACCATCAATATCACCAGCGATTAGTGCCCCTTTAGCTAAAGGCGACACTAAACTGCCCATCGACATTTGCGTGCCATAAGGAGAACGCCTCTTAATCATTTGTGGTACGAGTTTGGCAGGATCATCTAAACCCATACTGCCCACTAACTCGAAAAAGCTATTCAGGGTATTATGTTGAAAGTTTTTCACTCTATCGCTTTTACTTTCCACATCAATCGCTTTTGCTCGGGCGGGATCTTGCGTTGCTACACCTGTCGGACAAAGGTTGGTATTACAATGCCTTGATTGAATACAGCCAATCGCCATCATCATGGTTCTAGCGGCATTGACCAAATCTGCACCCGCGGCTATTTTTGCTAACAAGTCAAAACTAGAGGCGGTCTTTCCTGAAGCAATAATTTTAACCTTATCCCTTAGTCCAACGCCAACAAGTGCATTATTGACAATGCTAATGCCTTCAATACAAATCAAACCAAGGCGATTGGTAAATTCTACCGGCGCTGCACCTGTACCACCTTCAGCGCCATCCACAGTAATAAAGTCAGGCGTAATGCCTGTTTCTAGCATTGCCTTACAAATACTTAAAAACTCAGCGGGATTACCGATACACAACTTAAAACCAACAGGTTTACCGCCACTTAACATTCTCAATTGTTGTACAAAAGCGAGTAATGCTTTGGGTGAAGTACACTCAGGGTTTACCGCTGGTGATATACAGTCCTGATCCTTGGAAATATGTCTAATGCGAGCAATTTCGTCAGTAATTTTCGCTTTAGGTAAAACGCCACCATGGCCAGGCTTAGCGCCTTGAGAGAGTTTTATCTCAATCATTTTTATTTGAGGTAATGTAGCTGTTTGCTCAAATGTTTTTGGGTTAAAGCGCCCTGCCTCATCACGACAGCCAAATAGGCCAGTTCCCAGCTGCCAGACAATATCTCCACCATGCTTTAAATGATAAGGGCTTGCTGCACCTTCACCGGTATTATGATAACAACCTGATTTTTTGGCGCCTAAGTTAAGTGCTTCAATGGCGTTGGTGCTTAATGAGCCAAAGCTCATTGCTGAAATATTTAAATAAGCAGCTGAGTATGGCTGCTGGCATTGTTCGCCACCAATAGTGACTCGCTTTGCAGCTTCTTTAACATGAGTTGGTGATAATGAATGCCATAAACTTAAATAGTTATCTTCAACCAAGTTACGCTGCGTACCAAAGGCAATGGTATCTCGAACATTTTTAGCGCGCTGATACACTAAAGTGCGCTGCTCTCGGTTAAAGGGACGCTCTTCGGTATCATTAGCAATAAAGTATTGCTGTATTTCTACTCGATAAGACTCAAGGAAATAACGAAGATAGGCAACAACTGGGTAAAGGCGGTTTAAACTATGACGACTGTAAAGCAAGTCATATAAACCAACAACACTATAAAACAGTGTGAAAATCACCAAAACCAGACTTAAAGCACTTTGGCTATACATGTAAAAATAGCCGGCAAGAAAATTACCTAGCGTGATTATGAGCCAGAGAGTTTTTTGCATTATTGTCATGAAACTTCCTTATAACTAACTTAAGCCAATAACTTATCATCTTTGACATAGCTTTGAATATACTCAAGTTTTAACTTAAGTCATTATTTTTTAGTTAAAGTGATTAGCAAAAATTTTTCCATAAAAAAGGCAACACTAGGTTGCCTTATATTTCTGTGTTAATAACAATAAACTCAGCAGAGAAATTAATCGTTTTCTTGCTCTGATGAATCTTCAATTTGCTGCGCCGATAAAGGCTTATTACGCTTTTTGATTTTCATTGCACCAACATCTTGTAAATCAACAAAAGTCTTCTTAATAACTCTTGTCTTCTTTTTAGTTGCTGTTTTTTGCGCTTTTGAAGTATCAACCTTTGCCTTGACTACTTTAGCTTTTTTAGGTTTTAAGCCTTTAAATTTAGCTTTTATCCCTGCGACTTTATCAAAGCTAATCGTTTGCTGTAAAAACGCTTCGACATTTTTAAAACTCAACCAGTCATTTGGACCAACGAGTGAAATGGCGTCACCTTTTGTTCCTGCGCGGCCAGTTCGACCGATACGATGAACAAACTCTTCAGTGTGCTTTGGCATATCAAAGTTAATAACGTGTGAAACATTGACCAGATCTAAACCACGCGATGCTAAATCAGTGGTAACCAATACTTTGTGCTGCCCTTTAGCAAAGCTGTCCATAATTTGATTACGTTGACTTTGATTTAACTCTCCACTTAAAGCAACCGCATTAACATCCTGTTCAGAAAGTAACGCAGATAAACGCTCGGTATCGCTGCGTGTCGCAGTAAATATAATCACTTGCTGTGATTCTTCCGTGCTCAAGAAGTGCTGTAATAGTGCTTCTTTTTGACTAAGGTTATCGGCAAGATAAAAACGTTTACTGATATCTTTATGCTCAGTATGCCCAGCTTCAATCGCGATACGCTTTGGTTTAGTCAATAACTCAGTGGCAAACTCATTAACTTGCGCGTGATCTAATGTCGCAGAAAACAATAATGTTTGACGTTTGCGGTGATCAGCAGCTTTATTTATCTGGCTTAACTCTTTAGAAAAACCTAAATCTAGCATGCGATCAGCTTCATCTAAAATCAGTAATTCTAAACCATTTAAATAAAAATGCCCCTGAGTTAAGTGATCCGCCAAACGACCTGGAGTTGCGACAATAAAGTGAGGGTCTTTTTCTAACACCTTTACTTGGTCATTAAAGTTTTCACCACCTAATATCAACACCGCTTTAAATTGCGTATTCGCGGTAAATAAACGCAGCTGGGTAAAAACCTGCTTAGCTAACTCACGCGTTGGCGTTAAAATAACCACACGTGGGTCGCGCTTTGATAACGCGCGATTTTTAGTTAAGCGCTGCAATGCCGGAATTATGAACGCTAAGGTTTTACCCGAGCCTGTTTTAGACGAGGCAATTAAATCATGCCCCTGCATTGCCGCAGGAATAGCCTGTTGCTGGATTTGTGTTGGTTCATTAAAACCTAGATGTTCAACGGTACTCATTAAGCGTCGTTCTAAGCCAAAATCACTAAACTGCACTAGGCATACTCCCTAACTCTTTTAAAAATGAAATCACCATTAACCAGCAGCAATTCTTGCTTCAACTACCACTAACGCTTGATCAATACGCTCTAACACTTTGCTTTGATCTAATAACGCTAAGGTGATATCAAGTGAAGGGGAATTACCGCCACCTGTTGCTGCAACACGTAGTGGCATACCAACTTTACCCATGCCTAGCTCTAACTCAACCGCAGTATCGTTAATTGCTGCATGAATTGGCTCAGGAGACCAATCAGTTAACGCTGCTAATTTTTCTTTAACCAGTAACATTGGTTCTTTTACTACCGGACGTAAATGCTTTTTAACCGCTTTGGCATCAAGCTCGGTGAAATCTTCATAGAAATAACGTGATATTTCAGCCATTTCTTTTAATGTTTTCACACGGTCTGCTTGAATTTTAACAACGTCACTTAATGCTGGACCATTTTCAGTGTTAATACCTTGATCGTTCATATGCCATGCTAAATGCTCAGCTACATACTCTGGAGCCATTGTTTTCATATAATGCTGGTTGACCCAAATAAGCTTATCGGTATTAAAGCCTGAAGGTGCACGGTTACAATCTTTAAGATCAAAAAATTCAATCATCTCTTCACGAGAGAAGATCTCTTGGTCGCCATGTGACCAACCTAAACGTACTAAATAGTTTAGAAGTGCTTCTGGTAAATAACCATCATCACGGTATTGCATTACACTTACCGCGCCATGGCGTTTTGATAAACGTTTACCATCATCACCTAAAATCATCGGAATGTGAGCATATTCAGGAACCGTCGCACCTAAAGCTTCTAAGATATTGATTTGCTTTGGCGTATTACTGATATGATCATCACCACGAACAACATGTGACACTTTCATATCCCAGTCATCAACAACAACCGTTAAGTTATACGTTGGCGTACCATCAGAACGGGCAATGATTAAATCATCTAACTGCTCATTGCTGATAGTGATATCACCTTTAACCATATCTTTAATTACAACATCACCCTCAAGTGGGTTTTTAAAGCGAATAACAAAAGGCTTATCTTCAGGGTAATCAGTACGTTCACGCCATAAGCCATTGTACTTTTCAATGTCGCCTTTTTCTTTCGCTTCTTCACGCATCGCTTCAACTTCTTTCGCTGTGCTGTAACAACGATAAGCATTGCCTGAGGCGAGTAATTGTTCGATTACTTCTTTATAACGATCAAAACGTTTTGTCTGAAAATATGGACCATGTGTCCATTCAAGGTTCAGCCAGTTCATACCATCCATAATGGCATCAACCGATGCTTGAGTTGAGCGCTCTAAATCAGTATCTTCGATACGAAGGATGAAATCACCACCGTTTTTCTTGCTGTATAACCAGCTATAAAGGGCAGTACGGGCACCACCAACATGTAAATAACCTGTTGGGCTTGGAGCAAAACGTGTTGTTAAAGTCATAAAAATCTCAATATCAGGTAACTAATGCGTCATTTCATCATGAAAGAATATGGCATTAATCAGGTAAATCTAAAAATTGGCTGCATTTTAACATCGCAACTCAGTTAATTCATCACTTAAATAATTTATTCGAAAGGGGAATATTGCCGCTTAGTTTATTGGAGCTTACTTTATTAGAGCTTGTGATTAATTGAACGAGTAAACGAAAGGTAAAAGAATATATTGAGAGAAAGAGTCTATAAAAAGTAAGTGCTTTTGCAAAAATATCGATTGAAGAGAATCGTATTAATTAAAATATAGGAATTTAAAAATAAGAAGTGGTGGACGATACTGGGCTTGAACCAGTGACCCCCGCCTTGTAAGGGCGGTGCTCTCCCAACTGAGCTAATCGTCCGATTTGTACTAACACTGTAACGTTTTGGCTAAGCCATCTGCGTTTCAGTGGGGCGTATTATAGGGAGATAGAAAAAGCTGTCAACAGAAAAACTTTAAAAATCCTGTTTTTTTTCAAAAAACTAAATGTTTGATTTATTTTCCATCAGAACGCTGAATATGTGTACATAAAATTTAATGACTGTCGCTTTTGTAATAACTAAAATGGGTGCCCTACCATCACCCAAGTACTGTTCCCTTCATTTGAGTGAGTAAAATCTAACCTAACAACAATACCAGCAGTTAATGCCCTTAATGAAACCCCAACATCTGTTTTCCAATCAGAAAATAAAGTATCACTATTAAGCGTTGGTGATACCCTGCCCCCTTCAACATACAATACCGTTTGCAACCAATCTAAATTAAGAAACCTAAGCCAACGGACATCGGCGATAGGGTTATAATCTAAGGTCATGCGATATTCTGCAGTAGCATAAATCGCGGCTTTATCATGAAAACGATTTTGCCTAAACCCTCGAAGGCGATACATGCCTCCTAATGTAGCACCTTCCATAAACGGCGCGCCATTTTCAACCAATATATTCCCTTGTGCATCATATTGATTTTGCCAACTGGGCGAATAGCCTAACCATCCATTAAGGGCAATTATGTTTTGTTTAGCAAAGGCATTGCTCCCTAATGAAAAATACTTACTCGCTTCTGCCTCAATAAAGTCCCATTGCTGTTTTGACTCTAACCATTTGGGATTGTAAGTATAAGCAATATATTGTGAACTACCTTTACTCGGATTTGCCGGAAAATCAGTATTGTCGTAAAACAAACCTAATTCAAGGGCATGTACCGCACCGGATAATTCACCGCGTTCATTAGTGTACTTTTGATAGCGATTAAACTGCCTGGCGATTAATATACTGGTGCCAGTTTCCAGTGGATTCCAATCGCTAGGCTCAATATCATTTTTTAATAAACCACCCACAAGTTGGTAGCGCGCCATACTTTGTTGTTTTGCACTACCCCAAGGCAGTACATACTCGAGTTTGACATCCCACCAGTTATTAATGCCACTAGCTTCGATGGAGTCATCAAAACTAGAATCGTTTGAGCCTGCGCGAGGTGGCGACGTGTATTCTCCGGGCAAAGGAGAATAAGCTCTTAACAGCGGATACTCTCCAACCATGCCGATAGCACTAAAGAATAATCTTTTACTGTCTAAAACTCGATAGTTCCACAAGCTTAACGCTAAACCTTTAGTTTCCTCTCCGCCAAAAACAGTACCGCCAACGGTCATTTGTTTTTGATGTAAACCTGTCGCCATTGCGCCAACACCGATTACGGTGCCAAGATCATCACTACTAAAAGCATAAGGTAGTATCAGACTTTCGCGCATTTTAGTGTTTTCTTGACGTTCTACAGAATATTTAACTTGGCTAGGCGGCTTAGCTGCCACTGAAGCTACAAATAATAGCGTCAGTGCAGCTAGCAATAGCAAGGTGAGTTGCTTATTCCTCCCTGTTAAAAAGTAACGATTAAATGACAAACTAGCAGTCCACTGTCATTAGCGCGTTTGGGTCATGTGCGCTTCATCAAACTTGATACGCAGTGCTTTGGCCCATTTTCGAATCATTCGCTTGGCATCCGCTCTATTTGAAACGCGTGTCGCCCAACTGTAATGGCTATCATCCCCAGCAACTGAGGCATTAACAACACGCGCAAGAAGTTCTCCACTAACGCCATCATAGAGTTCTAAAAACAATGTTGCTTGACCAGCATCATTGGAGAATGTTCTTACATTAGTTGCTGATCTCAAATCAGGCGCAGAGACATTTAAATCTACAATCGCGGGTTTGATTACTAAGGTATTGGAACTTACCTCACTAACAATCGGGAATTTTCCCCCCTTGCCAAACTCATCAGCAAAGACCTCGTCAAATAGTTCAGCCAATTGTGTTTTGATACGGATAACATCTTTATCACGAACCCTTGTGCTTAAAGAGCTTTGATCTCTATTGTAATCTCGCTTCCAGTTTTTCTTAAAAGCCACAGCACTTGGTAGAATTTGAACTTTGTCATACTCAGAAAAATCGACGCCTTCCTTTTTATAGGCAACGGTTGAGCGGGTTGATTTTACTAACTCCATACCTTCTGGAGAAACTTGTGGCGCATTTGTCGGGTTAGTAGAAGTACACCCGATAGCCAGTGTGGTAAATATAGCGATAACACTCAGTTTAATGCTTGTATTCATGTTCATTATCATTCCTTAATGTAAGCTGCGATATGTAATTGCTTGGTCTTTACTACAAACTTAGTATTGCTAATGTCACTAATGTAAAGCGTGCATGAGTATGCTAATATCGCCTGAAATTATTTCCCTGTAAATATATTCATTTTAATTTTTTTCAGTAACTGCTTATTTACCCTAGGATTCTCTTATGAAAGCCCCTTTATACAATGACATTCTTGCCATTTGCCAAGAAATTGCTAATGCTTCAGCTAACGACAATGACGAACAAAGACTAGCAAGCTGTAAAAAGTTGCAAGTACTTTGTGCAACCAACCAAGGTTCACCTAAAGATCACCCTCTGCAATGGGAAGCTCTGGCTGACTTTACCGAAGATGGTGACCAAGCGATGGATATCTATGAGGTAGCTATCGCTACAGCTGAGAAATTGAAACTGCCTACGTTTACTGCTTCTTCTTATTTATCTATGGCACAACGCTATGTTGAATTTGAAGAAAATGAACAAGCAATTAGCTTTGCTCAAAAAGCCAGTGAAGCAGCCCAAGGCATTGATAGTGATGAATTGAAAGCTGAAATCGCTGAGCTTTTATCTCAATTAACGCAGTAATAACCTTTCAAGCTGTTAATTTATTGTCAGCTTCCATTTATAAGAGCGCATTATGTCCGAGAGTTACTTAGTTGTTGAATTAAACCATCAACCAGTGGAGTTATGTAAGTTACTTAAAATTGCCGACTTAGTTGGTGGTGGCGGTGAAGCTAAAATAGTCATTAGTGAAGGCTACGTTCTTCTTAATGGTGAAGTGGAATATCAAAAGCGTAAAAAGGTTTATCATGAAGATGTTGTCGAGTTCAATGGTGAGATAGTGCAGTTAATTATCAATGATGAACTTAACGAACACTTGCCTTTATCAGAAGATGAACAAACTTTAGAGCAGCCGGAATCAGAGTCCCCAGCCAAACTAGCCGAAGATAAAAAGCCGAATAAAAAAGCGCCTGCATCTGAAGGTGTTCCTAAAAAGAGAAGACCTATTTCTTTTTAACAAAATCCTTTTAACAAAAAAAATTTATCGATAAAGCGTTAAATCTAGAGCTGATTGCAGAAACCTAGATTAACGCTGTTACCAACGAGGTAGTAACCAAGTAAAACTAAGTGAAAACTAAGTAGCCAAGCTAAAGCGCTTTTTCCCAAAACATTGCCTTACCGGCTTTCTCCTGTCTCTTATACAC
>CAJXPG010000002.1 GCA_913057925.1 uncultured Colwellia sp.
GAGATCTAGTACGGTCTCGTGGGCTCGGAGATGTGTATAAGAGACAGTTATTAGACTCAATGGCTGCTCGTTCAGTTAACGCGGTTTTCTTACCATTAGTTTCATTACCTGAAGTCGAAACTTGGGTAGAAACATGGGCTTTTAGTGAAACCATTCATTCTCGTTCATATACACATATCTTGCGTAATTTATTTACCGAGCCAGGTGAAGTATTTGACGATATTATCGTTAACCCAGCGATTTTAAAGCGTGCATCCAGTATTGCTAAGTATTTTGATGAAGTAATATTAACTACCCAATTATTGCAATCACAAGGTGAAGGTACGTACGAGGTTGAAGGTAAAACAATCGAAGTATCAAGCAGGAAGCTTAAAGAACGTTTATTCCTCGCTGTATGCTCTGTTAACGCCCTAGAAGCTATTCGTTTTTATGTTAGTTTTGCTTGTTCTTTTGCCTTTGCTGAACGTGAATTACTTGAAGGAAATGCAAAAATAATCAAGCTGATAGCGCGTGATGAAGCACTTCATTTAACCGGAACGCAGCATATTTTAAATAACTGGAAAGCAGGTAATGATGACCCTGAAATGAAAGTTATTAGTGAAGAAATGAGAGATGCTGGCCTACAAATATTTTTAGATGTTGTAGAACAAGAAAAAGAATGGGCACAATATTTATTCAAAGATGGGTCAATGATAGGGTTAAATGCTGATATCTTGAATCAATACATTGAATACATCGCTAATCAACGCTTATCTGCGATTGGTTATGATGCACCATTCAACATAAAAAGTAACCCGTTACCATGGATGAATGCTTATTTAGTGAGTGACAATGTACAAGTTGCACCACAAGAGACTGAAATATCTAGTTATTTAGTTGGGCAAGTTGATTCTGCTGTTGACGCTGATGATTTTGACGATTTCGATTTGTAAATTGTATTCTAGACAAATTATTCTTGCATGATAAACCTATGAAACCTCAAGCCCCGTCTGAATATGACAATGGCTCCATCGAGTTGCAACCTAAGATAACCGTTGAAGATAAGTCTGTTCATTATAAAAACAATGAACAGACTCTGCTTGAATGTTTAGAAGGTGCCGACATAGAAGTACATTTTCATTGTCGAGATGGTTTTTGTGGAGCTTGTCGAGTAACGTTAATTGAGGGTGAAGTAAACTACCCGCAAGGCGAGCCTTTAGCTTTTGTCGCAGAAAATGAGATTTTACCTTGCTGTTGTGTACCCATCACAGATATTAGCTTAAAAATAGATTAGGTTTAAGCAACATCGAGCTTTACAGCGATCCCTTTCATTACTCGATTTAACTCTGGTTTCAAAATAGAAAATAGCTCATTAAAGCTTTCTTGTTGATTCATATTAATAGCATTATCAAGTGATTTAGTTACTTCGAATAATGTCATCGCGCCAACGGAACAAGCTACGCCTTTTAAGGTATGAGCAATATGTTTTGCAGTATCAATATCATTTTTCTGTATTGCAATGCTTAATTTTTCACCATCTAAATAATGATCTTGATAAAACATAACTAGTATTTCATTAAATAGCTCGACATCTCCTAAGACATTATTTACACCTACAGAAAAATCAATACCTTCAAATGAACTGTTATCAACCATTGTTTTTACCTCCTGATTAACCACTGTATTTTCTTCGACATTAACTTTTTCTTCAAAATGATTTAGATATGCTGCATCCACAACTTGATTTCTTCCATGCTCTTTAGCATGGTATAGGGCTACGTCTGCTTTTTTCATCAAATCGTCAAGTTCTGTATCATCGTTTGAGGCCTTAATGAGACCAATACTAACCGTAACATTAATTGCCACAGATTCTTGTCCGTCAGTAGTAATATCGACGCTTAGTTGCTCAACATGTTGACGGAATCTTTCACATGCGGCACTAGCAGCCTCTCGACTAGTATTAGGAAGACAAACCGAAAATTCTTCGCCACCGACTCTACCAATAATGTCATAGTCTCGAAACACTTCTGTCATTACTTGGCTAAAACAACGTAAAACTTGATCTCCTGCATCATGACCATAGTTATCATTAACATGTTTAAATAAATCAATATCTAACATTGCAATAACAATAGGTTGCCCTACTCTATTCGCTAAACTAATTGCATTGTTAGTTAATTCATAGAAGCTTCCACGGTTATTTATACCGGTAAGAAAGTCTGTTTTAGCTAAGTGCTCAAGTTGATCTGTTTTTTCTTTTAGCCTGATAGCTGTTCTCATCCGTGCAAGTAAGATTTTGGCAACATAAGGTTTACTAACATAATCTCCAGCACCCAACTCAAGTGCTGCAACAACTTCATCTTCATCAGTTGAGGCTGACAGCATGATCACAGGTATAGTATTTGTCGCGCTCTCGTTTTTTAGTTGTCTTAATGTTTCAAGGCCTGACAAGCCAGGCATATACATATCGAGTAAAATAAGATCAACCTGTAAAGTTTCCAAAGTATCAATTGCTGATTGACCATTATCACAGCAATTAACAATATAACCTGCCGCACTAAGATCAAATTCCAATAGCATTTGCGTGTCTTTTGCATCATCGACAACCAGTATTCGATTTTTTTCTTTTAAACTCATTTACAAAGACCCTACCTACCACTATTAAATTTAATCATATCAAAGAAATAACTTAAACCGCTAAAAACTCCGCTAGCTCCTTAGAATTAAAAGGTTTACGTAAAACTGGGTAATCCCAACTTCTATCTTCAATTGCTATATAGCCACTTATTGAATAAATACTTATCTCTGGAAATTTTTCTTTAACCATATTAACCGCTTCTTTTCCTGATAAGTCAGGTAAAATCATATCGGTGATAAAAATATCAAAGTTAATATTTTCGTTGAGCCTTTCAATAAGCTGTTGCTTGTTATTTGCAACAACAACATTAGCTCCCTTCCCCTCCAGAAATAACGCGACAAATTCCGCAATACTAATCTCATCATCTAACACAAGAATATTAGTATTTTGATAACACAGAGATTCGATGTGAGATTCATTCGCTAAATACTTTTCTTGAAGTGTTTTACACTTAAAAACTAAAGTAAAATGCGCGCCGCCTAAGTCGCTACTCCCTTCAACTTGAATCAAACCATTATGCTTATACATAGTACTATATACATTTGCTAAACCAATACCATTTCCCTTATTTATTGATTTTGAACTATAAAAGGGATCAAAAATTTTAGTAAGGTTTTCTTTAGCTATGCCAATACCACTATCTTTGACATGAATTTCTAACCTGTTGTTTTCAATTAAATTTGCAGAAATTTCTATTTGCCCACTCAAGCCCTTTTCTTGAATAGCGTCTTGCGCATTAAGGACAAGGTTCAGTAGGATATTGATAAACTCCCCTTGAGGAAATTTTATCAAGCAATGGATTGGCTCAAAATTAAAATTAACTTTAATAGTACTCAGCAAAAGCTGTTTAAACAGGTATTGATTGTCATAAATTTCTTGTATTGGATCAAAACTCACCACTTTAACGGTGGGTTTTCGTGTAAAAGCTAACAAACGCTCAGTAACATCTTTTCCTTTATCAATCGCATTTTTAACTCTCTCAATATAGGATGATATATCTTGTTCGCCTCGAGAAAAGCGCATCTCCAACATTTCTATAGCTCCCAATGCGACACCTAAAACATTGTTGATGTCATGGGATACGTTACCGAAAGTATTACCAAGTAAAGCTAAGCGATTTGATATAACTTGTTGTTGCTCTTTTCTAAATTTTTCAGTGACGTTTTCAACAATCCAGATATAAATTCCTTCATCCGCCTCATAAGTGACAGATAAATCAAATACAGTGGTGTATTTGTCAAAGCTGACATTACTTTCTTTTATTTGGCCTCGCTCCTTAGCTTGCTTTTTAAACTCCATATACTCAGTAATGCTGAAGTTTATATAATTAAAAAGTACAGCACTTGCACTGTCATGGTGAGGCGAAATATCTTGATATACCACATTGTCGTTATCATCAATAAAGAATATAGGCACTTTGATGGTAAAATTGACCATTGCTAGTAGTTTTAATTTTTCAAATAAATCCTCACTGCGGGTAATATCTTTATATACGCCAAAAACCGCTACTGCTATATCATTATTATCACGCTCAACTTCAGCAATGATTTCTACTTTAACTTTACGGCCGCACGGCTGAGTTAACACTGTTTTTAAAAAGAAAGGTTGCTGTTGATGGATCGAATTATGAAAATTAGCTCTAAACTTAGGTCTATCTTTTGCTTCCAGCGCATCGACTGCTTGATCCAAGCTAGGAATAATAGATTTATTACTTATACCATGAATGCGGAAAATTTCTGCTGACCAGTCAAGAGAGCCGGTTTCAATATCAAAACGCCAATGGCCTGAATTACTAATGCGCTCTGCTAGCATCAGCCAGTCATTCTGTTTTTTCAACTGCACGATCATACTCTTGGTGTCGGTGACATCCTTCACGGTACCAAACATTAAGCTTGCTTTATCATCAGTCCACTCTACAACTTTACCTACAACATGAAGCCACAATTGCTTTGCATCATTATTGGTTATTTTTAGAGTAATATCGACCCGCTCAGAGCACCCTTTAATATGTTGCTGTATTTGTTCATGGACCTCTTCAAGGCTATGACTATCAACATGCTGCTCCCAAAGTGAGCTTGAAGTAATTTGTTGTTCGTTACTATAACCGAGTAGCGTCATTAATTGAGCAGAATAAAAAACATGATCATCGATAAGATCCCACTGCCAATAAGCTTCGTCGATACCGGTTAATACTCTATGCGTTAATTCTAGGGATTTTGAGTTCAAAATAATTCATCCTCATCATCTATTTCATAAGCATTGTCAATTTGATCATTTTCTGTATTTAACTGCTGTAGTTGATCAACACTCGTTAAAGCTTGATCAAGCAGTTGGGTTACTTCAATAAAATTAATGTCATCTTGACTATGCTTTTTTAAAGCACCATGTACCATGTCTGTTAAGTAATCTTCTTGATCTTGAGTCATGTCAAGAATATGAAAACTAGTCCCCATTTTCTGAACAATCTCATTCATCACTTCTTGTTGATGGTGTTTTGATATTTGTACCATTTTTTTCGTTGTGCTGACGGCTTGTTTTATTTGCTCTTGCACACCAACTAATGAGTTTTTATAAGTAATAAATGCCATTCTAGCGCCTATACACTCAATAACAGAAGCTAATGCATCAATGTATATATCGGTGTCAATACTGCCATGCTCTAGGTTTAATATAAATAATGATACTAAGGAATGGTTAAAGATGGTTCTTGAACCAAAGCGGTATAGTCTTGGTTTTACTTTTAAAAGTTCCATTACCTCGATTTCTACCGGTGAACACACACCTTTTTGTGCACTATAAAAGCTTGGTTTGTCATTGATAGGGTAGAAGGCAATACAACCATGAAGATCCATACTATGAAAATATGAAAAAACTTCATCTCTAATTTGTTCATAAGTAAAGCAGTGGTTGAGTTTAGAGGTCAGTTGCATACAGCTGCCATATTTAGAAGCCTGAGCCATAGAGACATTGATGACATTATTCTTTGATTTTATTTCATCTTCAAAATCATGAATCTTATCCTGATAAACAATTAATTTATCAAGTTTAGAATGCAACGCTAATAACGAGAAGGGCTTTGCTAAAAAGTCATCTGCTCCACATTCAAGCCCTTTTAAAATAGCTTCTTCACTCGCCATGCCCGAATATAAAACAAATGATGTTGGGGCTTCGGCTTTACCTTGCTGTAATTTAATCCAATCAGAGCCTTTATCACTACCAATATTTTCATCAACTAATGCAATATCAAAAGTAATATTCTCTTTTAGGAGGTCTTCAGCCACAGTAATATTACTTGCGCATTTTACTTCAAAAACATCGCTTAAACTCTCAGCAAGTAGCTTTAAGTAATCTATGTCATCATCAATAATTAAAAGATTGTGCTTTATCATCATAATTCCTTTTTGTAGCTGCGATATTGAGAGTTAATCATGCCAAATATAACTAGCGGTCACAGATGTCCCATGCTCTAGATACTCCAACGTATCGCAAAGTTGATTTACTAACTCAACCCCTCGACCGCTCAACTTAATTCCATCATTCTCGGCAATATTGTTTCTCTTCATAACATCGACAATATCAAAGCCCTTGCCACTATCTTTTATATTAATGATCATTTTTCCACCATGAGATAATGGAAAGTACTCTAACGTTATCCTAACAAAGTTATCAGGTGAGTTTATGGTGTTAACAGCTAAATTATCCAAACGCTTTGCACGCTCATTAAAATACTGACTAAAGCCTTCAGCAGAGTCTTTTAATGATGAATTTAATTGTAAAACACCATGGTCTAACGCATTAACAAACAGCTCTGTTAATATAGTATATAAACTCTGCCAATGCTCACCGGCTCCTTCTATGTCATTAATTTGATTCATAACTAACGGTATTGGATTAACCGTTTTGAGTAATTTTCCTGTCAGATGCAAGTGATAAGACCAAGTAGGTAAATAAGTTTGTTCATCATCTATAAGGCTTTCATTAAGAATAAGGTGTTCAGGTGAAGTCTTATTGTTAAACTCTATTTTCTGCCATCCACTACAAGGGACATCAACCAAAGATATATCATCCTCTTGCTCGCAGTGTTGACAAAAATCATCAAGACTATTTAAAACCTTATTGACCAACTGGTTCTGTTTTATCCCAGCTATTGCTGCATTTTCAAAGCGTGGGAATCCATAAAGCTCCCCTTCTGGGTTTCTTGCTTCAACGATACCATCAGTGATAAATACTAACCTGTCTCCTGAATATATCTGCACAACTTCAAGTTGGGTATCGGGTAATAATTGCGGCAATATACCTAAAGGTGGATGGCTTGAGCTAAATTGTTTCTTAATTTCCCCTTCGCCATTAAATAGGTAACCTTCAGGTAAACCTGCATTAAAGATATAAGCAGATCTTTCATGATCAGAAATACAGGCAAAACTTGCAGCAAAAAATAAATCACCAGGTAACAAGGTATGTAATTGTTTATTTAATTGTGAAACAATCTCCAGGATTGAAAAACCTTTATTAGTCATTGCTCGAAAGGTTTCAGTGACCGGTATTGCACCAATAGAAGAACGAAGACCATGACCGGTAAAGTCACCAAGTAATACGTGAATATTACCATTGGGACACAATGCACTTAATTGTATGTCACCACTAAAAATAGTCGCTGCTTTTTTGATAACACCAATTTTATCTAAACCATAATTTCTCGCCTCTATAACCCCCGACATCATTTTTTCGGCAAGTTCAGCATCATTTTGTTGCTCTTGTTGGAGCCCTTTAACTTGCTCAACAAGATCACTGATTCGTTGTATTGCTTTTATTTTGGCCTTGAACACTTGAGGTGAAAACGGCCTGACAAGAATGCTATCACCGCCCGCTTCCACACTTTCAATAAAAGCTTGCTCATTGTCCATGCTGGTAATAAAAATTAGTGGCGCTAAATTACCAGCCCCAGATAATTGTTTTATCCGTCTAGTTGCTTCAAAGCCATCCATGATCGGCATATTAATGTCCATTAAGACGAGATCAGGTTGGTGTTCAATATACATTTGAACACCACTTGCTCCATCATTTGCTACGACGACTTGGTAATTTTCTTCCTGAAGCAAAACAGATAGCAATTTACATTGCATTTTTGAGTCATCAACAATAAGCGCAAGTTTATGGCTGTTAGGCATAATACGTCCTAGAATTTTTTAACTACTCAAGGCACCTAAAGAGGTAACCTACTCAATAGTCATTAACCGTTGAAATTGGGCAATTTCTAAGATTTTTCTCACCGTAGCACTTGGCTTTGAAATAATGAGATCCCCTGAGTACAAATGTACATGATCTTTTAATAGTAAAATCATCCCCAATGCTGAGCTATCCATATATTCTGTTTTACTTAAGTCGAGAATATAGGTTAGTCCTTTTAATCTTTCATTATTATAAGCATCGCGAAACTGCTGATGTGAAGAGAAATCGAAGCGTTCATTAATACTTATAACCATTTGTTTATTATCTGAAGATAGCCTGCTACTGACTGTCATAATCTCTTTCCTTATCGTTTAATCATTAAAATAGTTCAACTTCACCTTCATCCATGCTGATTTGTTTAACGCTACGAATATCTTCTGCTTGTTGAGTTTGTTGATAAACTTGCTGACAAGTTTCTTTCAAATTTACTAATTGATCATGCACGCCAATGCTAGGGTTTTTAACAAAAGTAGCTAAAACATCACTGATTTCATGAAGACTGGCGACATTCATCTGTAAAGATTCTAAGGATTGACGAGTTAAATCTTCAAACTGTAATGATCTGACTCCAAGACTGACTGCATCGGTAATTTTTGGTGCGATAATAGCGAGCTCTTCTACACTCTCGTTTGATTGATGATTTACATGCTCAACATGTCCCATCATTACAGTCATTTTGTCTTTTGCTTCTAGAGTAGACGTCATATCAGCAGATGCCATTATTTCTACAGAATTTCTAAGTTTAGAGATAATTTCTTTTGCATTATTTATTTCCTTGCGAATATCTTCATTAAGCTCTGTAGACCCGACAGATAAGCTACGGACTTCATTTGCAACCACAGCAAAACCTCTTCCAGCCTCACCCGCTCGCGCAGCTTCTATCGCAGCATTTAATGCTAGTAAATTCGTTTGACTGGCTAAGCCTTCCACTTGAGACAATAATTTAAATATACTATCAAATTGTGTCACCATATCATCAGTATAAGCCATCGTTTCAAGACTTTGCTTACTCGTGTTGATAATGACACCAACAAATTCATCTAATGTTTTATTTGAGTCAACGACAAAGCTTTCTAATGAAGTGCCACTTTCATCCTCCATACTACCGGATTGCGTAATTAGTAACTGGATCATTTGCTGTTGTTCATCACTTAAGCCTTGAAGGTATTTAAAACTGTCAGATATTCCTGTAACAGCATCAGAAACTAAGGTCTTTGTTCGCCCTAATTCTTTTTCTACAATGTTAACTTCCTGGTGAATGAACTGTTGTAACTCAAAGATAACACTATGAATTAACTCATCATCAACAGTAGACATTTCTGTCAATTGCTCTACGCTTCTTTTGCCTGGTGATACTTTATTTAATGAATAAATGCTAAAAACTATACTTACTATAAGTCCTAACAGAGATATGATGAATATAGTGCTGTTTTCAAATAACATGAAGTTAAGAAGTTGCACTAAGCACAAAGCACTAGCCAAAAAAAGAACATTGGTAACTCTGCTCATAAAGCACCCTCAATATCACTTTGTTCCAAGACATCTTGCATCTCAATCCTTTTTAAAGACGCGTATTGTAATATGGCCTTGCTAATTGACATCAAAGGCATTTGTGCTGTGTGAGCGGAAATTGCATGCGCTCTACCCGGCATTCCCCAGATAAGACTTGAGCTTTTATCTTGAATTATAGTTCGCGCACCAAGTTCTTTTAAACGCAACATTCCATGTGCACCATCTTGCCCCATGCCTGTTAGTAGAACAGCCTGAACGTTATCAGCGATATCATTTAAAGAATCAAACAAAACATCAACCGCAGGTTTATGACGGTTAACCTCTGGGCCATCACTTAACGTACAAAATAACGCACCATTTTTATGAACAACCTCTAAGTGCTTATCTCCAGGTGCAATATAAACATGACCTTCTTTAATCTTTTGACCATGACTTGCCTCATGCACGGTAACTTGACAATTTTCATTTAAACGTTGCGCAAATCGATAGCTAAAAGTTTTAGGGATATGTTGGGTAATAACAATTGCTGGTGAATTACTAGGCAACGTCTCTAACAGTTTTTTTATCGCCTCTGTGCCACCGGTTGATGCACCAACTGCAACAAGATGATTGGAGCGTTTTATCCCAGTAAAGCTTAAAATGTTAGTTCTTTCAGTGGAAACTTTTTTTGTCGCAAGGGTATCAGACAGCTTAAAATTCTTTTGATCAACCGTAACTGCTTGCATTACCTTTTCAATCAGGACCTCTTTAAAGCTTGACCTTGTTGCAATCAGCTCTTGGACCGTTGGTTTTGCGATAAAATCTAATGCGCCAAGCTCTAATGCTTGTAAAGTGATATCAGCGCCTTTGGTTGTTAATGTTGATAACATAATTACCGGCATAGGGCGCAGACGCATTAAGTTAGTAAGGAAAGTAATGCCGTCCATTTTTGGCATTTCAACATCTAAGGTTAAAACATCTGGATTCAGTTTTTTGATAAGCTCTCTTGCAACTAACGGGTCTTCTGCTTCACCTACCACTTCAATAGCATCGCTATGACTTAATGCTTCTTTAATGATATTACGAATTACAGAAGAGTCATCAACAATCAGTACTTTGATTAAATCCATATTAATGCTCTCCAAATCTGAGGTTTTTAAAACAGTTCAACATCACCACTAACCTCTTTCTTGTATATTTTATTGCTATAATCACTTTCTCGTTTGATGATCGTATCATTGTGCAAGTTATCTAACCGTTTGATAAAAGCGCGACCACTACCAGGTTCGAATATCACTTTTCTTGGGTAAATATCACCAATGTCACTACTTTCAATAATGATTTCTTCTTGCTCTAAATAAGCTAGAGCAAAATCAATATTTTTTTGTCCTACATCAGACATTTGGTTAAGCACCTTAGCACCACCAAAAAGCTTAGCTCTTAAATTAACTTTCCTACCACCGCACCTTAAAATACAGTTAATAAGGTGTTCCATAGCAAAGTTACCATAGCGTGTTGCATCTGCAGTCTTCTCTCGGCTTCCCCAATTTACTTCATGTGCGTCTTTATTGGTGATCGGTAACATAAAATGGTTCATGCCACCGACATTACTTCTCTCATCCCAAATACATGCAGAAATACATGAGCCTAATGTTGTTGCAATAGCAACATTTTGTGTAGTCATATAAAATTCACCAGGTAATATTTTAGCAACCACCATATCCCTCTGTTTATCCCAATAGTGGTTAACTTGCACAAACTCTGGCTGGCATTGGGTTAAATATTTTGATAATTCTGGGTGATTATTTCTTAACACAAAATTTCCTTTTGAAAGCAAAGCTAATAAGGCTTTCTAAAAATTGTTCTACCAACATTGCTAAAATACTGCTGATAATTCCCTAAATTTTCACTATGCCCTAAAAAGAGTAAACCTCCCGGGGTTAGCATTTCATAGTATCGAGCAAACAGCTCTTGTTGGGTTTTCTTATCGAAATAAATAATAACATTACGGCAAAAAATCACGTCAAATGGGCCTTTCATTGGCCATTCATGAAGTAAATTCAATTGTTTAAAAGTTATCAGCTCCTTTAAATTATCATTAACCTTTACACTCTGACTGCTTTTGCCACAACCTTGAAAAAAGTAATCCTGTTTCACTTTTTGTGGTAGTTCTTCAATTCGCCCAATATCATAGATCCCAGCCTTACCTTTTGCTAAAACATCGCTATCTATATCTGTTGCTAATATTTTCATATCCCATTGAGATGATTCAGCTTTCATAGTATTCAATAAAGTAATGGCTATACTATATGGCTCTTCACCTGTTGAACTAGCCGAAGACCATATCCTTAAACGCTTCTTACCATTTGCTAAAACTTTTTTATTCTCAATAATCCTAGGCAACTCTTCTTTACTCAAGAAGTCAAAATGATGATTTTCACGAAAAAAGCTTGTTAAGTTTGTGGTTATGGCATTAATAAAGAAATCTTTTTCATGCTCGGGTTGATCCTTAAGTAACTGGCAATAAGCAGAAAATGATTTCAGCTTCCTTTCTCGAATGATGCGTGTTAAACGGCGGTATAACATTTCACGTTTACTGTCATTCAGTACGATACCTGTATTGTCATAAACAAACTGACAAATAAACTTAAAATCCTTTTCTGTGAGTCGCATCGCATTTTCCCTTTGTGCGTTACGGCTTTGATGACCTCGCATATCATTTGCACCTCCTTTTAGCTCAGTCATCAACACAGTCTCCTAATTAATTTAAACACACTATTCCTTTATTCTAATCAGGGGTTAAAACTCTTCCCATTCTTGATCTACCAGCGTACTCGGACGTTTAGTGCCGCGAACAGGTTTAGGCGTAACCGCAGGGCTAAAGTTTGACGAATTTTTCGCGGGTGCTTGTCTTGGCGCCGAGCGATTAGGACGCTGTACAGCAACAGCTTGCTCAACATTTTCACCATTATTGAAAAAGGCAACTTGATCTAGCAATGACTGAGATTGTTCTTCCATCGACTTACTCGACGCAGCGGCTTCCTCAACCAAAGCAGCATTTTGTTGCGTCATTTCATCCATTTGACTTACGGCTGCACTCACCTCTCCTATTCCCGCAGATTGTTCTTTACCTGCACTGTCAATATCACCAATCATCTTACTAACATCTTCAATGGCGGTAACTAAGTCGCTAAAGGTTTGCCCGGTTTCATCTACTAACTTAGTGCCTTGTCCAACCGCTTCAACACTGTCATTTATTAAACCTTTAATTTCTTTAGCAGCACCTGCTGATCGTTGAGCTAAATTTCTCACTTCTGCTGCAACAACGGCAAAGCCTCGACCTTGCTCGCCAGCTCGTGCTGCTTCAACCGCAGCATTGAGTGCAAGTAGATTAGTTTGGAAAGCAATTTCATCGATAACACTAATAATATCGGCAATTTTCTTGCTCGATTTATTGATATCACTCATTGCGGTAATAGCATTCCTAACCACAGCACCACCATTACTGGCTTTATCCATAACCGAGTTAGATAATTTACTGGCTTCTGTGGTGTTTTCAGCGTTTTGTTGTACTGTGCTCGTTAACTCTTCCATAGCTGACGCTGTTTCTTCTAAGCTAGATGCTTGAGACTCGGTGCGATGACTTAGCTCATTGTTACCCGATGCTATTTCTTTTGCAGAATCGAAAACATTGGTTGAAGCATTACGAATTTCTTCAACCATGTTACTTAAATTATCAATAGAGCCATTCATTGCATTCGCTAGTGCAAGGAATTCACCACCGTAATCATTTCTCATGCTTTGTGTTAAGTCACCATCGGCGAGCGCTTGGGCAATATTAATGGCATCATTTATGGGTGCTACAATCGAGTCCATTAGGCTATTAATATTATTGCCTAATTCTTTCATAAAGCCTTGGTATTCTTCTGTTTCTATGCGGCTATCTAACTTACCTGAAATGGCGTCGGTAATTAAATTATCTATTTGTGATTGAGCATCTCTTTCTTCAGTTAAATCAACCCATTGCACCGCCGTACCAACATGATTACCCTCTTCGTCCCTCAGTGCTATGGCAATTAACTGAAATGTTAAGCCAACTACAGATATCTCTGTGGTGTAAGGAAGATTGTCAGGATTACCTAACAGATTCTGTTGATGTGCAGGGTTTTTATGGAAGGTATCAAAATTAGTCCCTACCATGGTATCGACACTAAACGAAGGTAACGCTGTGCGTAGTTTTGCCTCTCTACGGCGTAACATGGTTTGTACTGCTGGGTTGGCATAAACTATATTACCTTGAGTATCAGCCATCATAAGATTGGTTGTCATTCCTTCTACCGCTGAAGTTAATCGGCCTACTTCCACCGACTTCTCCCTTGCTGCGGTAACATCTTGCCATTCTAAGGCGTTACCAATATATCCACCGCTAGCATCCAAAATAGCGGTAACATTTAGTTCAAACGATAAATGCTTAATTTGGATATCGGTCTTATAAGGTAAGTTATTTGGGTCACTTAGTAACTTACGTTGATGGGCTGGGTTTTTATGGAAACTGTCAATGTTGGTGCCAATAATCACATCAGGGTCAGCTTTAAATCCTGGCCAATTCTCAGCAAAGGTGGCTTCATGCTCTTTCAATAAGGCCAGCGTCGAAGCATTGGCATAGGTAATATTAAAGTCTCTATCGATCATAATATTAGCGGTAGCTGATTGGTCAATAGCACCTTGTAGTTGAGCTGATTTGTTTTCTTGTGCACGCGCTTCAGTAACATCTTGCCACTCTAATGCGTTACCTATGTATTCGCCGTTAGCGTCTAAAATTGCGGTAACGTTGAGTTCAAACGATAAATGTTTAATTTGGATATCGGTCTTATAAGGTAAATTATTTGGGTCATCGAGTAATTTACGTTGATGGGCTGGGTTTTTATGGAAGCTGTCAATGTTAGTACCAATAATCACTTCAGGTTCGGCTTTAAAACCAGGCCAATTATCAGCAAATGTTGCTTCGTGTTCCTTCAGCAGTGCCAAAGTTGCAGCATTAGCATAAGTAATATTAAAATCTCTATCGATCATGATATTAGCTGTGCCAGATTGATCTATCGCTCCTTGTAGTTGAGCTGATTTGTTTTCTTGTGCTCGCACTTCAGTAACATCTTGCCACTCTAGTGCATTCCCAATGTATTCGCCTTGAGAATCCAACGTAGCACTGACATTTAATTCAAAGGTTAAATGGGCAATTTGAATATCGGTTTTGTATGGCAGATTGTTTTGGTCGGCAAGTAACATGCGTTGATGTGCCGGGTTTTTATGAAAACTATCTATGTTAGATGACAGTAATGCTGCTTTGTCGGCTTTAAAGCCTGGCCATTTTTGTACAAAGGTCTCTTCATGTTGCTCTAACAATTTGAGCGTTGCATCGTTTGCATAAGTTACATTGAAATCTCTATCAATCATCATAAATGCTGTCGATGATTGATCTAGTGCGCCTTGTAATTGTATTGCCAAATCATCCTGTTTCTTATTTTGAACCTTACTCTTATCCATGTTCTTTCCTTTTGAGGACTGGGATGGTGCGACATTATTTGCTGCATCAATCATTGTTGTTGATAAGGTTTGATAAACTGCTACCCAAGCTTTTTTAACAGGTGCTGTAAACTCTTTACCTAAGCCTTGTGCCAATGTTTTAAGTAACGCGGCACCAACTGTATCGTAATGCTCTGGCTTGGTACCATACTCTACATGCTTGGCGCCGAGCTTTTGAACCGCTGGAATTAACTTATCTGGGTTATCAAGTAATTTGACAGCTGTATCAAGCATAGCCATCAATTTTTTACCTTGTTCTGTAACATCTTCAGGAAATAGGGCTTTTAGTGAAGGGTCCATTTCAAACAAGGTGGTATAAAATATGTCTGCTGCTTGAGGTGCAATTGGTAACACTTTTTCCCAGCTTTGTTGCACTAAACTTATCTGTTTTGGTGTCATAAGTTAATTTCCTGTGTTGTTATTTTTGAACTGTTTGGTATTTTCTTTCTTGCTTTATATCGTTATATTTAAATGAAACCTGCGCTGTTTGTTATGCAGTTGAAATGCCAGTTACAGAGTTCGTTTGCATATCTTGAGCTTTAATATCGATATCAAGGTTACCTTCACTATTGCCCTCACTGTTATTGCTGATGCAATATAAATCGTCTTCATTAAGTAATGAATCGCTATCTAAAAGAATGATTAGTTTATCTTCTACCGATGCTAAACCTTTTAAAAAACAGCTATCTATATTATTACCAAAGGCAGGTGCTTGACGTATGGACTTTTCGGAAAACTTATAGACTTCTGAAACCGCATCTACCACTATACCGACAACCATGGTGCGAGATTGAGATTGTTGGCGTAATATGATGGTTACTGTTTGCTCATCATAATCGAGCGCCGAGTGGCCAAAGCGCATCCGTAAGTCAATGATTGGAATGATCACTCCCCTGAGGTTTATGACACCTTTTATATAGCCTGGTTTATTAGGCAACTCGGTTACTGAGCTCCATACACGAATTTCTTGTACGCATAAAATATCTACGCCATATTCTTCACCTTGAAGTAAGAAAGTAAGATATTCTTGTTCTGTTTCAGCCATGTTAATTTCCTATTAACCATTACTCTTGTTGGGTGTTACTCAAGATAATTTAATCACTAACTATTCATTGGGTGCTGTTCAACTTGCTGTAAATGAGCAACATTAAGAATGGTGACAACTTTTTGTTCACTATTTATTAGACCATCTATAAATTGTTGACTTACACAACCGCCAAATGCTGGCGCAGGTTTAATATCAACACTTTCAACGTTCAAAACATCAGATACCGCATCGACAACGAAACCTATAGTGCGTGATTTATCATCATTCTGATAAGTTAAAACTATTACTACCGTTGTTTCTAGGTAGCTTGCTTCACCTATTCCAAACTTTAATCGTAAGTCAACAATAGGAACTATCACACCACGCATATTAATTACACCTTTAATATAGCCAGGAGCATTAGGTATCTTAGTCGGTGTTTCCCAGCTTCTGATCTCTTCTACACATAAGATATCAACAGCATATTGTTCATCGGCAAGTAGGAATGTTAAATATTGATCGCCACTGGTTATAAAGTCTACACCTTCAATGGAGTGCTCACCTTCAACAGGAATATCTTGAGCCATTGCTTGAATATTCATATACAAACCTCTGCTTTGACACTGTCTCCACCATTTTTAAATTTTTGAGCATACTGTGCTTTTTCAAGTGCCATACTTATCATTCCTGGAATATCTAAAATCATAGCAACAGAGCCATCGCCTAAAATCGTTGCCCCTGAAATCCCTGCAACCTGTTGATAATTATCTTTTAAGCTTTTAATGACTACTTGTTGCTGAGCAAGTAAATCATCTACCATCAAGCCAACCTTTTGCCCGTCAGCTTCAACCACAACAAGTAACGCGTTATCTATTTCAATGCATTCTGTCTCTAAATCAAACAATTGGTAGATAGGAAGTACCGGAACATTGTCGTCTCTCAATCGATACAGAACCATGTCGCCTGAAACTCGGTTTATTAATTTATTATCTATTTGAAGGGACTCTACGATAGCAATAAGCGGGATTATGTAAGTTTCACTGCCAACTTTGACTAACTGACCATCTAGTATGGCAAGAGTTAATGGCAGGTTTACCTTAAAAGTACTTCCTTTACCCAAAGTAGATTCAACTTGGATTCTTCCACCAAGTGCTTGAATATTTCGTTTAACCACATCCATACCGACACCACGACCAGAGATATCGGTAATTTCTGCTGCGGTAGAGAAACCAGGTTCAAATAACAAATCATAAACTTGGCTATCTGTTAAAGTTGCATTAGCGTCAATTAAACCTTTATCAACAGCTTTAGCTAGTACAGATTCACGATTAATACCTGCACCATCATCATTTATTTCAATAACAATATTGCCACCTTGATGATATGCGTCTAGCGAAATGGTGCCCTTCTCTGGTTTCCCTTGTGCAACCCTTATATCACTCGCTTCAATTCCATGATCCGCCGCATTACGAACTAAATGTACTAAGGGATCACCAATTTGCTCCATAACAGTTTTATCAAGCTCGGTTTGTTCTCCTTTGATAACTAGTTCCATTGCTTTGCCGGTTTTTACAGCTAAATCATGAACTAGTCGTGGAAAGCGACTAAAGGCAAAACTGATAGGTAGCATACGAATGCGCATCACACTTTCTTGTAGTTCTTTGGTATTTTGTAGTAACTGCTCTAACCCGCTATTAAGGCGCTCTACTTTTTCCATGACGAAGTCATTGCCTAACTCTGACAACATAGACTGAGTAATAACTAATTCACCCACTAAATTAATTAAGCTATCCACTTTATCTACGCCGACACGAATAGAGCCAACTTCAGTTTTCGCTTTAGTTTTGCTAACTGTTGCTTTTTCATCAGCACTTTTAGGATTAGCTGCTGCTATCTGACTTTCTTGAATTTGAGGCGTCGTTTCATCGATGGCAGGAGCTGTTGTATTTTCTTGTTGGAAGGTAGGCTCATTTTCAGTTTTTTCTTGTGGCAGCTTATTATCGATAGGAGTGAGTTCGAGTAAACACTCATCTTCAACCCACTCAAAAATTTCTTTAACCTCTTCTTCGTCAACTTCTCCAATCAACGTTAATTGCCAGCTTAAATAAAGCTCTTGTGCATCAATGTCCATTAAAGCAGGAAGTTCATTGGTATTAGCGTGAATGGTTAAGCTGCCTAACTCTGCTAAAGCACTGAATAAAAACAGCGGATCATTACCTGTTTTTGCCAGACTATGCTCCGGAACAAACTTGATATTAAAACCCGTAGCTGATTCTGAGCCTACTTTATCAACACTAACATTTTCATCAGAAGTGAGTTGTTCGTTACCTAATGTTTGCGCTAAACGGCTAGAGGTTTGAGCTACTTTTTCAGTATCATAATCCGATTCATCTCTAGCGGCTTCAATGAGCAGTCGCATACAGTCAACTGACTCAAGTAATATTTCAGTATCAGCGTTGGTAACCTCTCTTCGACCATCTCTCATTTCATCTAGCAGGGTTTCGACTAAATGAGTAAAATCAGTAACACTGTCAAAACCAAAGGTTCCAGCCCCACCCTTGATTGAATGGGCCGCCCTAAAAATAGAGTGGATAGTTTCATTGTCGCCCGGCTGTAAATTTAATAGTCCGGACTCCATTAACTCAAGCCCTTCAAAACTTTCTTCTAAAAAGCTTGGAATAAATTGTGATAAATCAACACTCATAACTGATCACCTACTTTTCCTTGTTAAAACCGGGGACGTTATCACAACAAAGCACTTTTAGAATAAGTGCTTTAGACAAGTATATTGCTTATGTTTTCAGATAATTATATTAAGAACAGTAAATTATTTTACTACGCGTTTTATCGTTGCCAAGAGCTTCTCGGGATTAAACGGCTTAACCAACCAACCTGTAGCGCCAGCAGCCTTGCCTCGCATTTTCATATCGGTTGAACTCTCAGTCGTTAACATTAATATAGGAGTGAATTTAAAAGCAGCTAACTTTCTCAGCTCGGTACATAGGCTGATACCATCCATATTTGGCATGTTTACATCTGATATCACTAAATCGAATCCATCCATTTGCGCTTTGGACAAACCTTCTCGACCATCCTTTGCCTCAACAGTCTGGTAACCTGCACTTTTTAGGGTAAAACTTACCATGTCCCTTATTGAGTTTGAGTCATCAACAACTAACACTTTAGTCATACTGGTTTCCTCGTCTTTAATTCACAGTCTTCGCGTAAAAGTTATTATTTTAATTTACTGAAGTATCAATCCATTAAGTATTGCAATAAAATCACATCGCTAATGCCTAACTGCTGAATACTTTCCTTTAAAACGGTGGATTTTGATTGCCACTTAATATCTTTACCTTGGGCAATAATGTAGGTGACCACGGCTAAGATAAATTGCACACCAATGGTATCAATGCGAACTAAATCACCATCGTCGATAGTAATAATATCGTGGTCATCAATTAGTGGGAGAATTTGTGCTTGATATTCGTCAACTTGAGCAATAGTTAAATCGCTGGGGAACTTGATCATTTTTTAAATTATTTCCATATTTTTTATTATTTTGCCTTGTGCAATTAAGCATATGCCAGATTTAATGGATTGCAAGAAAGTTAAAATAAAAAATACTGAAAGTAATAAGTCATTGATTTAAATATAAAACCAAAAACAGCTTAGTAATTTAAATCATTGAATTATATGAATTTATTAGGGAGAAAAAAAACTGTAGAGTGCAAGGAATGAAGCTTTTCCTTACACTTTTTAGACAGTTACCAATAATTATTACTTAATGGTAAGGAGAATGAAGTCGGTTTAACGTGGTAAATAAAACACCATAATTAAGCAAAATAAAGCGATTAACCAAAAAGCTTTAACAAAAAATTTAACTTTCAAATTTCGATCATTGGGGTGTTTTTCTGGTAAATCCATTCCGCAATGTTTGCACTGTTGGATATCTCCATCACTGATATTTTCAGTTTGACAATATAAACATGTCTTCTTAATTTGGCTCATTATTGACCTCTCTAAAATCAATATCTTTTATTATTGGGATGTTAATTGATGATATAACTGAGGAAGTCTCATCGGCAATTGATCTGGTCGCAATATTTGGGTAAAGCCATCATTACCAAACAAGTATGGCAAGTAATCTTGTGCATCAACATCTATTGTTATGCAAAAGGGTTTTATACCAAGACGTTTTGCCTCATTAATGGCCTGATGAGTGTCTTCAATGCCAAAGCGGCCTTCATAGTGATCAATATCGTTAGGCTTGCCATCAGTTAAGATAAGCAGAAGTTTATCCGCTGTTTTCTGTTCACTAATAACTTTAGTAGCTTGACGAATTGCCGCCCCCATTCTGGTGTAAAAGCCAGGCGTTATCGCTTGAATTCTGCCTCTGACATGATCATTATAATTTTCATTGAAATTTTTCAGCATGGTGAAGCGAATATTGCTGCGCTTAACCGATGAAAAACCATACATAGCAAAGTTATCACCAACAGACTGCAACGCTTCGCCAAATAACAGCAAACTGTTTTGTACGACGTCAATAACGCGATTATCATTATCTATGTGAGAATCTGTCGACATTGACAGATCCGCTAATAGCAAACATGACAGATCGCGGTTATTACCTCGGTATGACTGAAATAAGCCTTTTTCTGCCGTCGCAGCAGTTTTACTTTCTATATGATAATCAAGCCAAGCATTGAGATCTAATTCTTCACCTTGCGGTTGAGCTTTAAGCCAATATCGAACACTTCGCAATTGTTCAAATTGCGCTTGGATCATTCTTGCAGTTTTTTGTAGCTTTACTGGCAATTTTGCCGGCACTGCATCACGAGGTAACATCGGCTGCAACAAGCAGCGATCATCTTGTAATGTTTGGCTTTTATAATCCCACTCAGGCAGTTTGATACCTTCACCGAGTGGAATATCATCTTCAGAAGCTGACGGTAAGTCCAAATCAATTTTTATCTGTCCGCTTTTTTGTTGCTCTTGTTGCTTGGTTAACGTGATCTTGTCTAGATCATCAATAGTGCTTTGATAATCTTCTTCATCCTCATCACTATCATCAGTGCCTCGGTCCATTTTGGAAAATTCACTCCATGAGAACAAACTTTCTAATCTAAATATCATCATGCCGCTTCTGCCGTCGGGTGAATCGACCCGCTCTGCTTTTTTACGAGCAGAATTAGCTTTTTTAGTTATCTTCTTCTCATTGTCTTGTCCATTTTCTTCTAACAGTTTATCTTCATCAAATTCAGCGCCAAGCACATCGTCACTGCTTGCCGAAGGGTAAAGCCACAAATATACCGCTTTTGGGGCAAAATTTACTTTGGGAAATTCATTGACTGAGCCCGGTGTTAGAATTGCTTGCCTAATAGCGCGTTCCATTGAGCGCTCTGCCTGAGGCATTTTATCCATGGATGCCCTCATCTCAACAAAAGCCTTTGCTAAGCGACGATATCGATTTTGTAATGCAGGAAATTTTTCCAAGACTTCAACCACTAGCGCTTGATTATCCTTTGCCCAATGGCGAAAGCTACCACTGTGGTGTGCAGCGAGTACTGCCAGCCAAATGTAAAGGTCGTAATTGAGGTTTGTTTCATTAAAAACTGCTAGAGACTCTGGTAATCGCAGGCTTTCTTCATCTTGCCAAGCAAGACTCACTAACTGATTGTCTCCTGAAACTTTTTGTAAAAAGCTTTTACGTGTAAGATATTCTCTGCCAGTTGCGGATTCGACACGCTTTACCGCATCGCCACCTAACGCTCTAAACACCATAGCTACAGATTTACTTACCTGATCAAAATTAACGCGAGCTTCATCAAATTCAGGATTTGCTTTGCGAGTTATATATTTGTGCCAAAGTCCACCAACCCACTCTTCCATAACAATATTACATTCGTCTAAATTAATAATGATATGATTGTATCAATAAAAATTAACCATGCTGTGATTTGGGTCAACAGAAGTTTACTTTGGCTTAGCAAAATTCAATATTGCTTCACTGGCAAACCTTCTTTTACATTCATTGACAGACTTTTTAACGAGAACACGGCGAAATGACTCATCTAAATTCAACCATTTATTTTTCATTTCGGGATGTGTACCAAGCTCTTCAAAAGAATCTATAAGCAACTGCTTTCTAACATCAAAAAGCGCTTCAGGTATAAACATGTGATTGTGGGCAATGGGGGGCGCTTTTCCAATATATAGATTTTCACCGCCAAGCACTTTTTGCATAAAGTCTACTTGTTGATCTTCGATATGCTGTTGAGGAATGTCTAAAAAATAAAGCTTTAACCATGGATGTTTATAGACTTTATCGTAAAAAACTTTGTTGATGGCAATAAGACTTTCACGACCGCCGATACGGTTAAACTCATCGAGTTTATTCATCAATCACATTTACCCTAAGGTTACTTATCTTCTGTGTTAAATAAACTATAGAGTAAAATGTAGAAAGTTATTAAAAAATAGGCAGTTTTTTTGCCATTGCTCGAGATAAATTGAACATGCCAATCAGAACAAACCCTGCATGTAGCGTAACAAAGTAAATCAAACCGACCATAATCGATACTTGTTGTTGCTCCGATAAATAGATAACAGCAAGCGGTACAATAGCCAGCAATACCCCCGCTAGTATCGACAACTGAACACTTCGAATTAGGTGAATCTTACCAATACCCAAATTTTTCAGTTTCACTTTATTTTCACCCTGTGGGGATTGGATACTTTGAGTACTATTTTCAGAACTGTTTTGAGTACTATTTTTTTGCTGATTAAGTTGACGTAAGTAATAAACTAATACCAAGAAAAATACTCCCGGTAGCAATAGCAAGTTGGCAAGGTAAAGCGATTGACAAATAATGGCAAACCTTCCACTTGCGCTAGGACTTCTATTAATCATTTGTATCTCCTTGTCTTTAGATTGCTCACTTTACTTAGTTACTTAATGCCTATTGCTTATTAATTTAGATAAATCACACTAATAATTAACGGTAACATTACGATATAACTTAATAATAGCAAACGCCAAAACCTTGGTGCTGACTTCAATTCCATAAACACATCAACAATTTGCTGTCCTTTGATTACAACAATAATTAATGCACAAATTATATAAGCACTTCTCTCACTGATAATGATTGGGAAATACATTGTGACAAGTGTTAACACAACCAGCACTAGCCAACTAGTTGTTGCTAAACGAAAAGCTAGCATTATTTTGCCCTCCTAATACATTGAGATAAATGTCATCAACTTAAACAACATGAATTTAAATGACATAGATAAGTGGAAACAAAATAATCCATAGCAAGTCAACCATATGCCAGTAACTTGCTCCCGCTTCAAAACCAGAGAGTGATTTCCCCTGATATTTACCCTGCCACGCTGCTTTTGCGATAAAGGTTAAAATCACCATACCCAGTAATACATGCATTAAATGAAAAGCGGTTATCAAAAAATATAAAGTAAAAAAGGTATTAGTTTCTATGGTAATACCTTGTTCAAATAATGAAAAATATTCCCAAATTTTCACCGAAATATAGATTAATGCGAAGCCTTTAGCCCCGAGTAATAGCAAAGCAGCTTTATTAGCGGCTTGTTTGTGTATTGCTGCCAGTGATAACGAGACAAAATAGCTGCTTGTTATTAGCGCTATTGTATTGATAAGCCCTGATAGTTGATGAAGCTGTGCTTTACCCTGAGAAAACATTTCAAGGTTTTGCTGTTCACTGATTGCAAAACCAATAAAGAAAATGGCAAAAACCGTTAATTCAGCCAAAATAAAAAACCACATGGCTAAATCCCCAGGTAGTTTTTTATTACAATGCTCTAATGTTATTGATGAACTGGACATTAGCCGCTAAGCGTTAGTCAAAATAAATCTTGGCAACATCCATCAACGCTTTTACGGTTTGTGGATCATCAGATAAAGGCTCTGCTAAACAGCAACGACACACTTCTAATGGTTCCATACCTGAAGTGATCATTCTGGCTGCGTAAATCAGCAAACGCGTAGAAGCAACCTCATCTAAATCGTTTTGCTCTAAACGACGTAAAGCACCAGCAAGCTCAACCAATTTAAAAGCTAGATGTGGCTCGGCGTTGGCTTCTTTAATTAAAATTTGTTGTTCAAGCTCTGCATCTGGGTATTCAAAACGTAATGCAACAAAACGTTGTCTAGTACTCGCTTTCATACCCTTTAATAAATTTTGATAACCTGGGTTATAAGAGACCACCAACATAAAGCCAGGGGCTGCTTCAAGTAATTCACCGGTGCGCTCTAGAGGTAATATGCGTCGATCATCTGCAAGAGGATGTAACACAACAGTGGTATCTTTTCTCGCTTCAACAACTTCATCTAAATAACAAATTCCTCCTTCACGAACTGCTCGGGTTAAAGGACCGTCTTGCCAATAAGTACCGTCAGGTCCAATTAGGTGACGACCTACTAAATCGGCAGCCGTTAAATCATCATGACAAGCAACCGTATAAAGTGGCTTGTTAAGTTGCTCAGCCATATGAGCAACAAAACGTGTTTTACCACAACCCGTTGGCCCTTTAATCAAAACAGGTAACTGATGTTCAAAGGCATAATTAAATAACGAAACTTCATTCTTTTGTTCTTGGTAAAATAGCTTGTCGGTTGTCATTATAAATATTCTGTGATTATTAAACTTGCAGCTAAAATACCCTGCCCCTAAGGAAAGTACAATTGCACTGAGCTGGTTCGTTGATGAAGATCAATGACCTTGGAGAAATAGTTAATTTTCCCACCATGAAATGCAAAATATAAGCTTGGCTATTTTAACGCGCATTCGTTAAAATCTAGCTATTAGTCGTACTGCTGTTATTTTTATTGGTTTTATATGCAACTCTTTCTTGAATACTTTCCGCTTTTTATTTTTTTCATTATTAACTCCCTCGCTGGTATCTATTGGGCAACGGCAAGCTTAATTGTTGCCGCTTTTGTTCAAATTATTTATTTCAAGCTGACAAAGCAAAAAATTCCCGCCAAGCAATGGATTATTTTTGGCTTAATAGTGGTGTTTGGCGGTCTAACCATTTATTTACAAAACGATGCTTTCTTAAAGTGGAAAGTCACTATCATTAATGCTTTCTTTGCTATCGCATTACTGATCAGTAATTACGTATTTAATAAAAATATTATCAAAGAGTTTCTTGGCGAGTCATTAACCCTACCTGAAAATATCTGGTCAAAATTAAATTTTAGTTGGGCAGTATTTTTCCTATTTTGTGCGTTGTTAAACTACTACGTTGCTTTTAATTATGATCTTGATACCTGGGTAAATTTTAAAGTTTTTGGTTTAACAGGTTTAATGTTTGTTTTCTCAATCACTTCCATTTTAGCTTTATATAAGCATTTACCACTTGAAGAAGCTGAGCCTGATTCAGATGAAATAAAAGAAGATAAGCCTCAAAGCTAGGGCCTCTTGTTAGCACACATTTATTTAAAGGAATATAGTTATGTTTTATGTTATTTACAGTGAAGATGTTGAAGACTCACTTAGTTTACGTTTAGCTGTTCGTGACCAGCACATTGCCCGTCTGAAAGAATTACAATCCCAAGGTAAGTTATTATTAGCCGGACCTTGTCCAGCGATAGACAGTGAAGATCCGGGTGAAGCTGGCTTTACCGGCTCTTTAATTGTCGCAGAATTTGATAGTTTAACGGCAGCACAATCCTGGGCCGATAATGATCCCTACATTGGCGCTGGTGTTTATAAAAAAGTAACGGTTAAGCCGTATAAAAAAGTTTTACCCGCTTAAAAATCAACTAAACTTGATGCTAATCTTGTTTAGCGTTTGAAAACACTTTAATCAAAAAAACTAGAGTTTGTAAAAGTAAAATGATCAGAAATAATAAAGTAATTATCGCCCTACTCATGTCTCCACTTTTCATGCATTTGCCAGCTTATGCTGCAAAAAGTGTCGAGGAGTGTCAGAAGTTAAGTGGTGCTCAAGACAATGCACAATCCCGGTGTTTAGATAGTGTCATTTCTTTTGTCGATAGAGAGCTGCAAACGTGGGTTAACTTACATACTTTTAATTTAGAAGAAAAAGCCTTGGTAAATGGTCGTTACTCAGCGCTTAAAATGTTCAAACGTTCGCAAAGTAACTTTATTACTTATCGGGAGAATGATTGCCGTTGGCAGTATTTGGCAATATCTCCGCAAACTGGCGCTGATTTAGCCTATAAGACTTGTTACGTAAATTTAAGCCAAAGCAGAATTATGGCATTAAGTAAAATTAATACGACAAACTCAAGCCAATAAAAGTATAGCGATTGAGCAAGCTTAGCTAATCAAGTAAAGCTTGCTCTGTTTTATCTTCCAACTCTTCTTCATCACTTAACATTACTGCCAGCCAACGCCCTTCAGGGGAACTTTCTAAGCCTATCTTCAAAATCATGGTTAATGGTACGCTTAACAACATACCAACGGTGCCTAAAAGCCAACCCCAAAAGATTAACGATAAGAAAACCACTAACGTTGATAACCCTAGTCCTTTGCCTAGATAGCGAGGCTCAACCATATTCCCCATCACCATATTTATTAACACGAAACCTAAACCGATTGCGCCAGCTTCACCAATACCTAACTGCAAAATTGCTAAAGTCATCGGCGGCACAGCAGCGATGATTGAACCGATATTAGGAATATAATTAAGTAAAAAAGCTAATACCCCCCAGAGTAAGAAGAAGTCTAAACCGAACGCCCATAACATTATCGAAACAATACAACCGGTCGCAATACTAACCAAGGTTTTAATGGCAATATAATGATTGACCGAAGATAAGAATCGCTCAATTTGTTTAATTCGCATTTGTGGATCATCAAGGGCTAAATGCAATTTATGGGGGAATGTCGACGCTTCGAACAACATAAAGACCACAGTCAGAATAATTAAGAATAGATTTGCCATAACCGAGCCAAAACTTGACAGCATCTCAGCGGCTAAGCCCATTGCCGCAGCAGGATCAAAGTACTCGGTTACAACTGCTGTAGAGAGTTGAATATCATGACGTGAAAAGAAATCTGTTAACCAGGAAAACTGCTGTTTTAATTGAATACGATATTCCGGTAAATGTTGTGAAAGCTCATTTAAAGAGCTACCAACTAAACCCGTTAAAAACACAGCCATAGTTACAAACACAGCAATAACAAAAATGACTGAAATTGCTTTTGGGATCTTGTACTGACTTGCTTTATTTATCAGGGGATTGCAGATAATGGCAATAAAAATTGAAAGTAAGAAAGGCACTAATATATTTGCTGCGGTTTTGATACCGGCAAAGATGATGAAAATAGCAGCTACCGTTACAAACGCTTTAACAATAGAGCTATGGGTCGTATTTGAAACCATGAAATATTAATCCTTATATTTTTATCGTTTCAATATACCGCAATTAGCTTTACTAGACTAGCTTACAAGTATTTAAGCAACTGTTATCAATCAATTATATAAGAAAGCAGCCTTGAGAAGGCTGTTTGTCGTTAAATTAATGCGTCTAATGATTATTAGACGCATTATTCATTGCAGGGTGTAAAGTGCTAGGCAATTTTTCTAAGCTATTTTTCGAAGTAAACCTTGGGTATTTTGCTTCATAGTATTCGCCACCATAAAATAACCAATCATAGCGACAAATATCGCACCACTTGTTGGACCAAGTAGCCAAATGTAAGGATGAAGCTTACCGTCAACAGCAAAGAGTTGCTGCTGGATTATCATCAATACCAAATCACTAACAATTGCAGCAACTAATCCCGCAATAGCTCCGAGCAATAAGAATTCATAAAGTGTTGCTAATTTAATTAATCGCCCTTTTGCGCCTAGTGTTCTAAGTATCACCACTTCTTGTAATCGCTCTGCTAAGCTTGCTTGCACCTGTGAAATAAGGACTAAAGCGCCACTTACTAAAACAATTGATAAGACAAAACCAATAGCTAATGACACTTGGCCAATAATTGATTGCGCTTGTTCTATTTGCGCTTTTATATCAATCATACTAATTGTCGGATATCGCTGTAATAACTGACTAATACCTTTGGTATGGCTATCTGACAATTGCGCAGCACTAAAGTAGGTAACTGGAACTGTACCTGCCATATTGGGGCTTAAAATCATGACAAAGTTTGGCTTAAGTGTTCCCCAATCCACGGTTCTAAAACTGGTCACCTTCGCAATGACTTCCTGTTCGTTCACTAAAATTGAGATTGAATCTCCCAGCTCTAAATTTAACACCTCACGCCAGCCTTCAAAAACAGACACTTCTATTTCATCGCCACCAGTGAACCATTGCCCTTCAATGATATCGTTCCCCTCAGGCAACTCATCTAGCCAAGTTAGATTAGGCTCTCGACTAACTCCGTCTCTTGCCTCTT
This sequence comes from uncultured Colwellia sp., assembly GCA_913057925.1. Classification (GTDB taxonomy): domain Bacteria; phylum Pseudomonadota; class Gammaproteobacteria; order Enterobacterales; family Alteromonadaceae; genus Colwellia. Next base: position 28,367 of record CAJXPG010000002.1, read on the forward strand.
CATCTTTCTCCTCACCTTCTTGTTTTGATACTCTACGAGAATATTCTTCACCGTTAACCGCATCAATTCTGCCACTAAAAACAGGATAAAAAGCTTCATGGGCGATATCATTTTCATTAAAGAACTGTTTGATAGGCTCCACTTCATTTTCATTAATGTTGACAATAAACATGTTGGGAGCGTCGCTAGGGACTTGCATCTGCCAATCAGAAATAATGTCATTTTTTAGCACCACTAAAAACAACATCAATTTAATGGCTAGGGCAAAACTGATCAATTGGATGGCATTAGCGTTTGCTCTTTTTTGTAAAGTGGCAATGGCCAATGACCAACTAGAACCAGGACTTAAGCCAAGACGTCTGCCTGCAGCAAAAATCAAACGCGAAATACCAAACAAAATAGCAATCACTAATAAAGTAGAACCAAATAAAATCAAGGTAGTAACTAGCTCACCACTAAATACCCACATCAAAACAAAAATGGTCAGTAGTGATATGGTGATATGAATTCGACTAATTGCAATGGTATCGCCAAGGTTTCGACGTAATACCCTTAACGGCGGTATATCAAACAAGTCTAATAATGGTTTTAAGGAAAACATTAATGCGCAGACAATACCAATTGCCGCTGATAATACCCACGGGCGAATTCCTGCTTGAGGAAGTTCAGTACCCATAAATTGCGCTAAATACTCTCCCGCTACAGACTGTAAAAAATAGCCGACTGCGAAACCGGCAATAATCGAAAATCCTGTCACTAAAGATAAATGCAATAGATAAATATTACGAATAACACGGCGACTGCCCCCTAACGTTTTCATCATCGCAACGGGATCATATTGACGCTCACAATAACGCTTCGCAGATACTGCCATCGCGACTGCGGCAAGCATAATGCCAAATAATCCCGCTAATAATAGAAAGCGTTCTGCTCGGTCAAGATTATTCCCAAGTGGCGATTGTCTATCCTTGATACCTTGCCAGTTTTGATTACTTTTCATTTGTGGTTTCAACCACTGATAATAGTCAGTTAGTTGTTGATCATCTCCTGAAAAAAGTAAACGATGAAATACCCTACTGCCCGCTTGTACTGCTTGCGTAGCAGGAATATCTTGGTAATTAAGTAATACGCGTTTGTTACCTGATAGCGAAAAGAATGGCGAGTCAGGCTCTTTGACTAATACTTTGGCGATATTAAATATACCGGCGCCAAGTTCCACATTATCGCCAACATTAACCCCAAGGGTATAAAATAAACCTTCACTAAGCCAAACAGAGCCAGGTTGTGGACCATGTTCAACGTCAAATGGCTGACTGGAGATATTATCTTTGATGGTAACTTTGCCTCGCAATGGGTATTCATTGCTTACGGCTTTTACTGAGCCTAAAACTAATTCGTCATTTGCAAAAAGCATAGAGTCAAAGAAAAGCATTTCTGCGGTATTTAAGCCAAATTCTTTTGCTTTAGTTAAGATAAGTGGCTCAAATGCATGATTACTTGATAAACGACGATCTGCTGCAATAAAGTCACTACTCTTTTGTTCTATATTTAAGCTGATTCGTTCTGTGATAGACGATAAGCTAAATACGGTGAGCACGGCTAAAGCGATAGCGGCAAAGATAATTGTTAACTCACCACGGCGAAACTCTCGAGCAAATAATTTACCTGCTAACTTAACCCACATTAGCAGATACTCCTTCACTGATTTTTTCTAATTGCCCTGCCTCAATATGAATGATGCGCTGACATTGTTTGGCAAGTAATTCATCATGAGTTACTAAAACTAGCGTTGTGCCATTTTGCTTATTTAAATCAAAGAGCAACTTTTCAATAAGGTGACCATTTTTGCTATCAAGGTTTGCAGAGGGCTCATCTGCAAAAAGTATTTTAGGTGAACCAATAAATGCCCTCGCTATGGCAACCCTTTGTTGCTCTCCTCCTGACAATTGAGAAGGGTAATGCTCAAGGCGATGACTCAAACCCACTTTATCGAGTAGTTCAAGTGCTTGGGCTTTAGCGTCATGATCGCCAGCAAGTTCAGCAGGTAACATCACATTTTCCAGGGCTGTCAGACTTTGCACCAACATAAAGGATTGAAAGACAAAACCTATCTTTTGCGCTCTTACTTGTGCTCTAGCTTCTTCATCTAACGTACTCAAGGCATCACCATCTAGGTGAACCTCACCTTTCGTTGCTACATCAAGACCCGCTAACAAGCTAAGTAAAGTAGACTTACCTGATCCCGACGCCCCAACGATTGCAACGGACTCTCCTGACTTGACAGCAAAGTTAATATCGCTAAGGATAGTTAGGTTCCCTTCAAGGGTATTAACACTCTTTGTTAACCCTGAAACCTGAATTACATTTAACTGAGATAAAACTGACATGACACGTTGTTTCCTAAAATCTATTATTTTCTTATTTTTAATGAATATATCACTTACTAGCTCGGCAAGTGAAAAAATCCTACTTATAGGTGACAGCTTAAGCGCTGGCTATGGGCTTGAGCAAGCACAAGCATGGGTTCATTTGTTACAAAATAAATATAATGAGAAAAATGCCGATATTACCATCATAAATACTGCCATTAGCGGCCAAACAACTGATAATGCTTTATTAAAAATTGATGCTTGGCTTAGCTCCCACAAACCAAGTCATGTACTGATTGAGCTTGGAGGTAATGATGGTATTCGTGGTTTTCCCGTTAAATTAATTCAAAAACATTTAACAAAACTAATTACTACCAGCCAAAAACACGGTGCAAATGTTGCTTTGATGGAAATTCATATACCGCCTAATTTAGGGCCAAGATACACACAAATGTTTACTCAAAGCTATAGCAAGGTGGCAAATAGTACTGGTGCATACCTAATGCCGTATTTTATGAGCAAAATAGCGGTGGACCCCAAATTAATGCTTAATGATAATCTTCATCCTAATGCAACAGCTCAACCGTTAATTAGAGATTTTATGTATATTGAAATCGATAAGTGGTTGCAACATTAATTAAGCACTTTTCTACACGCAAATCTATAAATCTCACTGGTGTAAAGAGTTGTTTTTAAGGTAAACTTCTCTTGTGGCCAGTGACATGCTTAAAGCTAATTTCACTGCCTTAACACCTTTCTGGATAATGAATAGAATTTGAACAAAATGCCTATTTAACTATCCCCATTTAGCAGCAAAAACATTTATTACATTAGAGCATCATTATGGATTTTATTTGGGTACTTTTTGCTTTCATCTGTGGCTTAATCGCTAAAACTACATCCTTGCCACCTTCTATTGGTTATCTTGCTGCCGGATTCATTCTTAATTTCATCGGATATCAAGCGGATGATAGTTTAAGTATGTTAAGTGATTTAGGCATCACCATTATGCTCTTCACTATTGGCTTAAAGTTAAATGTTAAAAACCTCTTTAAAACTGAAGTATGGTTGGGCTGCTCGTTACACACATTACTTTGGATAGTGGTAACTATCACTTTTGTGAAATTACTTGCTCTACTTTCAGTCAGTTACTTTAGTGACTTAGATTTAATGACCTCAGCATTAATCGCCTTTGCTTTAAGCTTTAGTAGTACGGTATGTGTAATTAAATTATTAGAAGAGAACGGTGAAATGCGTACCCGCCATGGAAAACTAGCGGTAAGTATTTTGGTTATCCAAGATATTATTGCCGTTGGATTTTTAGTTGCTGCTACAGGCAAAACCCCATCAATATGGGCATTTGCTTTATTAGGTCTGTTTTTGATTAAGCCGATTATAAATAGACTTATTAGCCATGTAGGACATGGCGAGTTAATTCCTTTAATGGGTTTTTTCCTTGCTCTAGGTAGTTATGAATTATTTGAGTTAGTGAATATCAAAGGCGATTTAGGCGCTTTGATTATCGGAATGTTTCTAGCGTCACATCAAAAAGCCACTGAAATTAATAAAGCGTTGATGAGCTTTAAGGATATATTTTTAATCGGCTTTTTCCTCTCCATCGGTTTTACCGCAATCCCGACTATTGAAATGCTAGGGCTAGCAAGTTTACTGGTACTGTTAATTCCCGTTAAATTTGTCATGTTTTACGGTATCTTCAGCCTATTGAAGATGCGTTGTCGAAGTGCGTTTTTAAGTGCATTATCATTAAGTAATTTTAGTGAGTTTGGTCTCATTGTTGGCGCTTTAAGTGTTACAGCCGGTTGGCTCAGTAACGACTGGTTAGTGATACTTGCTTTGGCTGTTGCTATCTCTTTTATATTAACCAATATAGTTTACCGTTTCGCACATACCCTATTTGCCGATTACCGTGTTTTCCTATCGAAATTTGAACGTAAAGATAAACTTGAAGAAGACAGTTTCTGTCAGCCCTGTCAGCGACCGATTGTTATTATTGGCATGGGTAGAGTTGGTATGGGTGCCTATCAAGCGATTAATAGTCACAGTACTAACCATGCATGGGGTTTAGATGCCGATAAAGAAAAGATCAACTGGCTAACTAAAAATAATGTTGAAGCCTATTATGGTGATGCTGAGGATGTTCATTTTTGGGAAAGTATCGATCTTTCCCAACTGGAGCTTGTTTTACTTGCTCTTCCTACTGTTCAAGATGCAGTAAGCATAACAACTCAACTTCACGCGGCAAAATACCAAGGTAAAATAGCAGCTGTCGCTCGTTATGATGATGAACGTTCAGAATTAGAAACTTTTGGTATAGATAAGGTATTTAACTTTTATACTGAAGCGGGTGTTGGTTTTGCTGAAGAAAGCTTAGCTTTGCTCCCTAAAAAAATTTAAAGACAGGCATAAATCAACACTGTTTTGACAAGAGTGCTTGTATATTACTAACGCTTTCATTGCAAATAATAGCGAGTAACCTAGCTAAAACGCCCTGTTGAAAAGACTGTGGGTAAGTTGTGAAAAAACCGTGTCTGACATGTTAATAATACACTTCATTTCGTAAGGGACTTTATTATTATTTTCGAGGTAAGCAATTGTTTTAAAAGCGATTAACAAATAAACAAAAAAATATTAGCAATTTAAAAAAGTTACACTACACTTAGTTACACAAGCTTAGCATGAAGTAAGATTTTTATTGTTAAGGTGTTAGTAAACAGGATTACACACCCTAGTTTATTTTTGTTTTTGTTTTTCTTAGTTACCAGATAATGGTTAATTAGCGCACGGCTCAAACCCCTTGAGCCATTCCTTGAGCCCAAACGACTGTTTGGGCTTTTTTTTATCTTTTTTATGGCTGAGTTGTTTACTTTACAAGTTAAATAATCGATTAAAATTCTCTGTCGATAAACGGGCTATTTCTTCAACAGATTGACCTCTGATACTTGCAAGGTGTTTTGCGACTTCCACCACATAAGCAGGTTGATTTTCTTTGCCTCGGTGAGGAACTGGCGCTAAATATGGCGCATCAGTTTCTATTAATATTTTATCATCTGGTACTTTTGCCGCAACTTCCCTTAATGCTGATGCATTTTTAAATGTAACAATACCTGAAAAAGAAATATAAAAGCCTAACTCTATCGCTTGTTCAGCCATATCCCATGTTTCGGTAAAGCAATGTAAAATTCCACCAACACTTGCCGCTTGCTCTTCACGAAGTAAAGCTAACGTGTCTTCTTGGGCATCTCGAGTATGTATTATTAATGGCTTATTCAACTGTTTTGCCACTTGTATATGCTTTTTAAATGAATCTAACTGAAGTGCCTTAGTTTCTGGCGCATAGTGATAATCTAATCCTGTCTCGCCAATGGCAATTACCCGCTCATTTTTACTCAGGGTTAATAACGCTTCTGAATTTACTTCATCTTCTTGATTTAATGGATGAGTACCACAGGTAAGCATTACATTATCGAACTTTGCAGTTTTTTCTGCCATGGCGGGAAAATCTGCAAGCGTAACGCTAACACAAAGCATTTTATCTACTTTTACAGCCTTTGCTGCTTCAATGACGTTATCAAGATTGTCGTCATACAGGGATAAATTAAGACGGTCTAAGTGGCAATGGGAATCTATAAACAACGAGGAGCTCCTGTGCTTTGAATTTTTTTGGGCTTTTGGCTTTTGGATAAAATTATAACGATGCGTTAAGAAAACGATGTTACATAGTTAATGTTGGCTCTGATGAGTTTAAATGGCGTGCAATAATCTGCTCTATCTGATGTCGTACCTTTTCAGGGTCATCTATAAAAGTAACACCCACGCCCGGAGGAGTACCATTTTGCGCACCGACAGGCGTTAACCAACACACTTCGCCTTTTACTGTTGACTCTTCTAACGCATCAGGTAATAAAATATGCAGCTCAACTTCGTCACCTAAATCATATTGACGCGGGGTACGAACAAAGATGCCACCTTCTTTTAGAAAAGGCATAAAAGCTAAGTATAAATCACGCTCTGAGTGTAACTCTACGTTTAATGGAACCAAGTTGGCTCTCCTATGTCGATGACCTAATGATATTATTAATTGTCACAAGTAATTGTTGGCAAATAAGTTGGCGATTAACTTGAGCATAAGACTTTATCAGTTTATTACTATTGATGATAGCTTGATAAAGTTGCTTTAACACCGATACTTCAATGCCAAATTGTTTCGAAAAGTTAGTTTGTTGGACAATGTCGGACAGATAAAACTTTCTAATTAAATTACAAGTAAGGTTTTCTAACCAACGAATGGCATGTTCACTATCATTGAGTTGGTCTAATAACTGCTTTTCTTCAACGGTATTGTTTAAATAACCGAGATAACACTGAGTAAAGGTTTGATAAGCGTGAAAAGTATCTTCGCTCGTTAACTCTGCCAGCTGGCTTGAGTTAATAAATGCATTATCATTTAGCCCATTATCGAAATAGAGATTTTTTGAATCCATTGATAGTTGTAAACTATTTAATAGAGCTTGCCCTACTTCAGATTTGATAGTGAGCACTGCACATCGACTAACGATAGTAGGCAGCAAGGAGTCCAATTCTTGCGTTAATAAAATAATATAATTATTTGGATTAGGCTCTTCTAGTGTTTTCAATAATGCATTACTTGCCGCAACAGTCATGGTATCAGAAGCAGGTATAAGTACGGTTTTAACTTGTCCTATATGTGCAGTTTTTTCCAGGAAACTGTTTCCCCGACGTATATCATCAACACCAATAGTCTTGTTTTCACTTTGTAAGTTCAAATGGTCTGGAAAATTATCCGCTTTATTAAGAAGACATGTTTTACAGTGGCCACAAGCCTGCAAAACTAAAGCTTGTTCATCAATTTTACTGAGCTTTGTTACAGGCTTTTGGCAAATAAGTAACTCAATTAACCAATCGGCTAAAGCTCTGTTCGCTAAAGTGCTACGCCCCTGGATAACGATAGCATGTGCCAAGGTTTGATTTTGATACTGTCTACTTAACAGTAACTGAGTCTTTTGACATATCTCAAGCATAGTATTTACTTAAGCCTGTTCGATGGTTGACATAAATTGCTGAACTTCTTCAATAATATCTTGATGTACCTGTGCCATAGTTTGCGATGCATCAACACTGACAATAGAAGGGTCTTGAGCCGCTAGCTCACGATATTTTTGGTGGACACGAATAAAAAATTCCATTTGTTCTAGTTCAATCCTATCTAAATCACCACGTGCTTTAGCCCGTGATAAACCAATGTGAGGATCTATATCTAAATACAATGTTAAATCGGGTTTAAAACCTTTTAAGGTAATATCACTGATAGTATTCATTATTTTTTCATCAAAACCACGGCCACCACCCTGATATGCACGGGAGCTTAAGTCATGTCTATCACCAATGACCCATAGCCCTTTTGCTAACGCGGGCAGTATTTTATTGGCCAGAAGTTGACTTCGGCTCGCGTACATTAACAATAACTCAGTTTCTACGGTTAACTTTTCTTGATGGTCAACTGATTTAACCATGTCGCGCAAAGATTCCGCAAGTGGTGTGCCACCAGGCTCACGAGTATTAACAAACTCGATTCCTTGCTGTGTTAATAAGTTTTCTATCGCGGTGATAGCAGAAGATTTTCCAGCTCCTTCCATACCTTCAATGACAATAAATTTTCCAGTAGACATCTTTTAAACATTACCTGTTTTGATTGTAATCAGACCTTAAGCTATTCAGTTAAGGTTACTGTTGGTTTTTTTGTTTTTCGATTCTTAAGTAGTCTCGAACTGCACTATTATGCTCTGCAAGTGTGCGACTAAATACATGTTTACCATTACCGCCACTGACGAAATAAAAATAATCACTCGTTGCTGGGTTTAATGTTGCTTGAATTGCCGAGAGTCCAGACATCGCAATAGGTGTTGGTGGTAAGCCATTTATTCGGTAAGTATTATAAGCTGTTTTTTCACGTTTGTGTGCATAAGTGATATCACCTTTATAACGATCACCTAAACCATAAATAATCGTTGGATCCGTTTGTAAACGCATTTTCTTCCGTAAGCGATTAACAAAAACAGAAGAAATCAGCGGCTGCTCAGCAATATAACTGGTTTCTTTTTCGATAATTGAGGCCATTATCAATGCTTGGTATGGTGTTTTATAAGGTAAACCTTGAGCTCTTGTTTGCCAAAGGTTGTTCAATTGCAACTTCATATTTTGATGGGCACGCTTTAACAGTGCTATATCAGATGTTCCCGCGGTAAACGCGTAAGTATCTGGAAACAACCAACCTTCAGGGTTTGCATTATCAATTGCTAGTTTTTTGGCAATTTGAGCGATTGTCATATTATTAACAGTCTGTTGAATATGGGGGTGATTCGCTAAAATGGCCAGTGCATCTTGAAAACGTGTGCCTTCAATCAAGGTCACTGAAAATTGATGCTCTTGACCTGCTATAACTTGTTTTATGAGTTCTGCTAAGGTTGAATCTTGCTTTACTAAATAGGTACCCGCTTTGATATTTACCCTCTCAGGAAATACCCTTCCATAGTTTCTTAACCAAAACCTATCAGGGATCCACAGTTGGTTTTCTAACTGCTTTGCAAATGAACTGATAGAGCTACCCGGATTAATCGTTAAAAAGCTATCCTGATTGAGATTAAGTGGTGCGGATAAGGCTTTTTCAAACTGAAAGTATAGGGTAGACACCATAGCTGCAGTTGCTAAAAGCATAACAATCAATAGTTTTTTGATCACAAAATTTCCTTGATAGTGGTATATAACAATGAGTCAAACTTCAGCAGTTTAGCTAGCAACACTGCTGATAAAATATAGATATTGAAAAGAGCTATCCTCTAAATAACATCATATAACTGCACTTGTAATTTCAATGTGTTAATTCTTTTTAATTGATGCTCATTGTACGTATTAACGGGCATAATGCCCATTAAAGAATTACAAATAAACACTTCTTGAGCCAGATGTAAGTCTTCCATTGACGTCTTAACGACCCTTGTTGAGGGTAAGTATTTGAGAATTTCTTGCCTGATAATACCATTGACCCCGGAAGACATTAAATCAGGGGTAAATAATTGCTCGTCCCGCCAGTAGAATATATTGGCGCAAGTTGTTTCAATCACTAAGCTTTGCTCATTAGTGACTACTAGGTCATCTACTAAACTCGCGTCCAATTCAGCTCTTAGCAAGACTTGTTCAAGACGATTAAGGTGTTTGATACCCGCGAGCATAGGGCTTGATGAGATAATTTTCTTACTATTACCAAGGCTTATTCCTGTCTCTCTTAGTGTATGATAATTAGTAGGAAAGTCGTTTACCATCACAATAACTTGCATTGCATTTTCAGATAGACCTCCCCTAGAATATCCCCTGCCACCGCTACCTGTTGTAATTACTACTTTTATACATGCCAATATAAAGCCTGTTGCTGCTCGTTTCATTTGCTCAGCTAAATAATTCCGAGTTGGCGAGGCAATCCCGAGATGTTCACAACCCTCAATAAGACGATTAACATGCTTATCAAGTAATATCACTTGGCCATCAATGACTTTCGCCGTGGTAAAGAGCCCGTCACCATAAGCTAATCCACGATCAGTGACAGCAATCTCTGTTTGTTGCATTCCATTAATTGAGCAATATTTCATAGTAGTCTTATTATAATTATTACTGTTAAATATCTGAATGTTGCCATAAAAAAAGCCCGAAGACTTCCCCATTTAGGAGTAGTATTCAGGCTTGTTATGCTTATTTCAAGTAATTATTAAATTACCTGAAACTTTTAACCAAAACTAAACTTTCTTAAAGATTAATGAACCGTTAGTTCCACCAAAGCCGAATGAGTTACAAAGTACATACTCAAGTTCGACGTCACGTGCACTACCGGCAATATAATCAAGATCACAGCCTTCATCAGGGTTATCTAAATTAATTGTCGGTGGTACTTGGTTGTTCATTAAAGCTTGAATACTAAAAATTGCTTCTATCGAACCTGCAGCGCCCAGTAAATGACCAGTCATAGACTTAGTTGAGCCCATCATAACTTTATTAGCGTGACTACCAAATATTGTTTTAACTGCATTGGTTTCAGCAATATCACCCGCTGGTGTTGATGTACCGTGCGCGTTGATATAACCAATTTTACTCACGTCAATTTTGGCGTCATTAATAGCATTTTGCATAGCACGCGCTGCACCATCACCATTTTCTGGTGGTGATGTCATGTGATAAGCATCACCGCTCATACCAAAACCAACGAGCTCGGCATAGATTTTAGCGCCACGTGCTTTTGCATGTTCGTATTCTTCAACAACAATTATACCAGCACCATCACCAAGGACGAAACCGTCACGATCTTTATCCCAAGGACGAGAAGCCGCTTGTGGGTCGTCGTTACGACGAGATAATGCGCGTGCAGCACCAAAGCCACCCATTCCCAATTGTGTTGATGCTTTTTCAGCACCGCCGGCGACTATTGCATCAGCATCACCATATGCAATCATTCGCGCAGCATGGCCAATATTATGCACACCACTAGTACATGCCGTAGTAATGGCAATATTAGGACCTTGTAAGCCAAACATAATTGATAAGTGACCGGCAATCATATTGATAATGGTCGACGGTACAAAAAATGGCGATAGTTTACGAGGATTACCGCTTGCTTTGATTAATTTCTCATGATTTTGCTCAATCAAACCTAAGCCGCCAATACCAGAGCCAACAGCAACACCAATGCGCGGGGCATTTTGCTCTGTCACTTCAAGTCCAGAGTCTTTAAAGGCTTGTACACCTGCAGCGATACCATATTGAATGAAAAGATCCATTTTCTTGGCTTCTTTACGTTCCATATAGTTTTGTGAATCAAAACCTTTGACTAAACCAGCAAATTTAGTTGGGTAATCTGTGGTGTCGAAATGGTCAATATTGCCTATACCACTTTTACCAAGTAGTAAGTTTTGCCATGTTTCTTCTGCGGTGTTGGCTAATGGGCTAAGTGCACCAATACCGGTAACTACAACACGTCTCATAACAGAGCGGCCTCCGAAATTATTAATACTCCCCTAAAGTAAATGCTACGGGGATACATCGTTATCTTAGACATAAAAAAAGCGGTCACTTACAATTAAGTATACCGCTTTTTATATTTTTATTAAGCTCGAAAAATTCGAACTTATAAACAATTACTGGTTAGCAGTAACGTAATCGATTGCTGCTTGAACAGTAGTAATCTTTTCTGCTTCTTCGTCAGGAATCTCAGTATCAAATTCTTCTTCTAACGCCATAACTAGTTCTACAGTGTCTAAAGAATCAGCACCTAAGTCATCAACGAATGATGAATCAATTTTAACTTCTGCTTCGCTAACACCTAGTTGTTCAACTGTGATTTTTTTTACGCGTTCTTCGATATTACTCATTTTTTTTCCTTTACTGAAAGTGCATTTTTTCAAATTGCGTGTAGTGTATTCGTCAACAGCTCGCCATGCAAGCTTCTAATTCACTTTTTTGTCTGGTCTAACCTGTTGATGTATTGAAAAATATTAATAAATTACTAGCTAAGCCTTAAAAATTAAGGCTTAGACCATGTACATCCCACCATTCACATGGATAGTTTCACCTGTAACATAAGCGGCTGCATCTGAGGCTAAAAAGGCCACGGTGCTAGCAATTTCTTCTGGTTTACCTAAGCGATTAGCTGGAACTTGTGAGAAAATCCCCTCTTTTTGCTCGTTTGTTAGCGTTTGCGTCATATCTGTATCAATAAAGCCTGGTGCTACTGTATTAACGGTAATACCACGAGAAGCAACTTCACGGGCTAATGCTTTGGTAAAACCTAATAAACCAGCCTTTGCGGTAGCATAGTTAACTTGTCCAGCATTACCCATAGTACCCACAACTGAGCCAATATTAATAATACGACCAGTGCGCTTTTTCATCATAGGACGAACCGCAGCTTTACTGACTTTGAATACAGAAGTTAAGTTGGTTTCAATGATATCGTTCCACTCATCATCTTTCATACGCATAAATAAGTTATCGCGTGTGATACCTGCATTATTCACTAAAATGTCAATTGAGCCATACGCTTCTTTAATCGCGGCAAACATTTCAGCAATTGACTCATCATTTGTTACGTTAAGTACTAAACCCATGCCTTTGCCGTTATCTGCTGTTAAGTACTCAGCAATATTGCTTGCACCATTTTCAGAGGTTGCAGTACCGATAACTGTTGCACCAAGTGATTGAAGTTGGGTAGCAATGGCTTTACCAATTCCGCGGCTTGCACCAGTAACCAGTGCAACTTTTCCTTCTAATGAAAACATAATATACCTACTATTTTTGATTTTATTTCGTTAAATCACTATTTAACGAGTATTGATTTGATTAAGCTCAGGTTAACCGCTGATTAAATCTTTTGCTTGTTGTAGAGAGTCTGTCGTATTAAAACTCACACTCTTTAATGCTTTATTGATACGTTTGTTTAAGCCTTGCAAAACTTTTCCAGGACCTACTTCAACAACCTTTTCAATACCATCAGTTGATAATTGGCTGATTGTTTCGCTCCAACGTACTGGAGAATATAACTGCTTAACTAGCGCCGTTTTTATTGCATCACTGCTTGTTTCAACTGAAACATCAACATTATTGACAACATTAACGGTGGGTGTATTAAAAGACACTTTATCAAGTTCAATGGCAAGCTTGGTTGCTGCATCACTCATTAGTGCACAGTGTGATGGTACGCTCACAGGTAAAGGTAAAACACGTTTTGCCCCTGCTGCTTTACAAAGTTCACCTGCGCGCTCTACCGCTTCTTTGTGACCAGCTATAACGACTTGGCCTGGAGAGTTAAAGTTTACCGCAGAAACAACTTGTCCTGATTCAGCTTCACTACATGCTTTAATGATATCTTCATCAGCTAAACCGATGACTGCTGCCATTGCGCCAACACCAGCAGGAACACATGCTTGCATAAACTCACCACGTTTTTCAACGAGTACCACTGCATCACTTAATGAAAATACGCCAGCACAAACCAATGCTGAATATTCACCTAAACTGTGGCCAGCCATAACATCAGGTGTTATTTCAGACTCGGCTTGCCAAACACGCCATAAAGCGACACTGGCTGTTAAAAGTGCTGGTTGAGTGAAGTTAGTTTGATTTAATTTTTCTGCTGGCCCTTGAGCAACTAGTTGCCATAAATCGTAACCTAAAGCTTTTGATGCTTCTTCAAAGGTTGCTTGCACGATACTGTTATCTGCAAAGTCACTGAGCATAGCAACAGTTTGTGAGCCTTGACCTGGAAATACGAATGCTAATTTATTTTGCATAGTGATACTCTATTTAAATTTTTTAAGTAAATACAATTAATTATTATAAAAGATAGTTTTGTCGAATTTGTTTTTAATTGTGATTTCGATAGTTAACGCGCTGAAAAACCATGTTCTAAAGATTGTTTTATTTTTTCTGGTACTTGCCTTTCAACCTCTTTCACTGCTTCCATAATTGCAGCGAAAAAAGCATCTGAATTAGCATTACCATGGCTCTTAACCACAATACCGCGTAATCCTATCAAACTTGCGCCGTTATACTGGTCGGGGTTCATGGTTTTAAAGAGTTTTTTAAAGCTTGGTTTGAGTAGTGAACCAAATAGTTTAGACAAAAGGCTGGCTTTGAACGTTGCTTTAGATTTCTCATAAACTAAACGAGCTACACCTTCACAGGTTTTTAGCGCTACGTTTCCGACAAATCCATCGCAAACGATAACGTCAGCTTTGTTTGAAAAAATGTCACAGCCTTCTATAAAGCCGACATAGTTAATGTCTTTATTTTCACTTAATTCAAGTGCAGCTAGCTTAATGTGATCGCTGCCTTTTATCGCTTCCTCACCCATATTTAACAAAGCAATTCTTGGTTTAGAAATACAATCGACCTGCTCTGCCATAACTGAACCCATAACACCAAACTGATAAAGCACATGAGAGTCACAAAACACATTTGCGCCTAAATCTAGCATGAAAACATGCTTATCTTTGTCATGGGTAGGTAATGAGGAAATAAGTGCGGGCCTTTCAACCCCAGGTAAGTTTTTCAACACGAAATGTGCCATAGAAAATAATGCGCCGGTATTTCCAGCACTAACACACGCTTGCGCTTTTCCCTCATGAACTAAATCTAATGCTTTACGCATTGAAGAGTCTTTTTTAGTTCTTAGTGCAACAATAGGTTTATCTTCCATTGAAACAATTTGAGTCGTGGCAAACAGACTAAGTTGTTTATGGCTTTTAAGATCAGTTTTTGAAATTTTATGATGAGCAAGATTTTCTGCAATGATACTTTCATCACCACACAAAATGAGGTGCAAATTAGGCTGATGTGATATCGCCATTATTGCGGAGGATATTGTTATAAAGGGGCCTTGATCGCCCCCCATAACATCTAACGCGATGGTTAGATTAGCATTTAAGCTCAAATGAGATAAGCCTAAACTTTTTACTCTAACGAAGTAATCGCTTAAACAGCGATTACTTTAACGCCTTTGTAAAAGCCATCAGCAGTTACATGGTGACGACGATGCGTTTCACCTGATACTGGGTCTACTGATAAGTTTTCTGGTGTTACGGCATCATGTGAACGGCGCATGCCACGTCTTGAACGAGACTTCTTGCTTTTTTGTACTGCCATGAGTTACTCCTAAGTAAATTATTAGTTAAAATGCGTTATGCTTATTAACTACTTGAATTGTTTTAATACATCAAATGGGTTTGGCTTCTCAAGCTCTTCAGGCAGTTCACCCCAAACCGAATCAGCATCTGCTGGACAGTCTTTAATGTCATGCCTTGGAATCAATGGGATCATGAGGATTAACTCTTCTTCCACTAATTCACGTAAGTTTACTTCGCCATTTTCATCTAACTCTACTACGTCATAATATGACGGAATTTTCTCAGCAGCTTCCTCATTTTTGGCAGGACTAAAAGTAAAGTCTACTTTTAGTAACTGATCAAAACTTTCGTTACACCGCTGACAAGTTAATGCAACTAATGTCGAACCCGTACCTGTCATTACTGTCAGACCACGTTCATCAACATCAAACTTAACACTAACTTGAACATGCTCACTCTTGCTTTCGCATTCAGCAAGCAGTCTAGTCATATCCTGCAATTTAAATACACCTTCACACACAAGTCTTCGCTGTGCACTACGTGATGGACTAATTGTTATTGGAAGTTTAAGATTCTGCATAAGGCGCGCATAATAAAGCCCCTACAGGCAAGTGTCAAAAGAAAATTGCACTATTTTGTTTAAAAGCTCAAGATTGCCCCAATAATAGTAGTAATTCGTTGATAATTGTTTATTTAGGAACCACTTGGTACCAAAACTGCATTATAACTGATTCTTACAATTTTTCTCATCAAGACACTATTAAAGGCTACACATGAAAACCCTAGTACTCGGCTCTACCTCGCCATTTCGTAAATCTATTTTAGAAAAACTACAGTTACCTTTCCTCTGCGCAAAACCTAATATAGATGAAACGGCTAAAGATGGAGAATCACCACAAGCTTTAGTTGAACGTTTAGCGATAGAAAAAGCCAAAGCAGTTGCAGAAGAACATCCAAAAGCATTAATTATTGGCTCTGATCAAGTTGCTGTATGTGAAGGTGAAATTTTAGGTAAGCCACATAATTTTGATAATGCAGTTATTCAATTAAGTAAGTTCAGTGGTAAGGCTATCACTTTTTACACTGGGCTTTGTGTGTTTGATAGTGAAAATGATAAAGCTATTGCGTTAGTTGAACCTTTTACCGTTCATTTTAACCATTTAACGCAAAGTGAAATAGCTAACTACCTTAAGGCAGAGCAACCTTACAATTGCGCAGGTAGCTTTAAAAGCGAAGGGTTAGGTATTTGTTTATTTGACAAGCTTGCCGGTGATGATCCAAACACCTTAATTGGTTTACCGCTGATTAGACTTGTTTCGTTGTTAAAGCAACAAGGTCTTGATGTATTGGCTGAGCAAAAAAATAGTGGCTAGATAAAGCAAACACGGGGTAAAATCATCAATGTTTTACCCCGTGTTAATAGTAGTTAAAAGTGCTAATATTATTCTGCATTTCTAGTAGTAACAGGAAGTAATAACTGTTGTAGTTCTGCAAGCGAATCAACCACTGCTCTAGGTTGATAACGATTTAAGATATCTCTCTCATGAACACCTAAGGTAATACCGATACGGTCGACCCCTGCAGATTGGGCCATTTCCATATCATAACTCGTATCACCAATCATCACCGCATGTTCAGGTAAAACATTTAGCTCTTCAAGTAAACTTAACACCATTTGTGGATCAGGCTTGGACAGTGCTTCATCAGCGCATCGCGATGCATGAAAATAATGTTCCGTATCAGTTACCGAGAATACCCGTTGCAAACCTTGCCTGGCCTTTCCTGTGGCAACAGCAAGTAATTTATTTTCACCTTTTAATGCGTCAAGCAATAGTAATGCATTATCAAAAAGCGGACTTGGTGGGTTATTGCCCTCAACATATTGATACTTATATTGTTCCAGCATATTGGTTAATTGATCGTTAGAGCCCTTGGGAAATAATACACCAAGTGCCTTAGGAAGACTCAAACCGATGATATCTTTAACTTGCTCCTGAGTAGGAATAGTTAGTTGGCATTGCTTTGCTGCAGCTTGCATCGATGAAACAATACGCGCAACTGAGTCCATTAAGGTGCCATCCCAATCAAATATAATTAACTTATAATGATGCATTAACTTATTCTTTCACTAATTTAGATAGCAGTTTTTCTAAGCTAGGCTCTAACGGTGCTTCAATTTTTAATCGTTCTTCTGTTTTAGGATGCGTAAATTCGATACTTGCAGCATGTAAAAACAAACGCTTAAGCCCTTTACTTTTCATTTGCTCATCAAAGTCATCATGGCCATATTTAGCATCCATGGCAATAGAATGACCACTGACTTGACAATGGACTCGTATTTGATGCGTTCTCCCTGTAACAGGGAAAGCCCTAACAAGCGTAGCACCACGGTAGCGCTCTAACACTTTATAACGTGTTTCTGATTCTTTACCTAATTGATTGTCAACAACAACCACACGTTCACCAGACTTAAGGTCATTTTTCTTTAAACCTTCGGTCACTCTGGTCAATTTGGTTGGCCAATGTCCTTTTACCAATGCATGATAAAATTTTTGTACCTTTTTATTGCGCAACTGTTCATGTAAATTTCTTAAAGCAGAACGTTTTTTTGCTACGACAAGACAACCTGAAGTGTCTCTGTCTAACCTATGTACCAACTCCAACATACGTGCATCAGGTCTTAACGCTCTAAGCGCCTCAATTAAACCAAAACTTAAGCCACTACCACCATGAACTGCCATACCCGACGGTTTATTGATAACAATAAGTCGATCATCTTCAAAAAGGATTTGCTTTTCGAGGTTTGCAACAATATTTAATCCAGTAGAGACAGCATCTTTTTGCTCTGATACGCGAATAGGGGCAATTCTTAATTCATCATCAACTGCTAATTTGTAAACAGGCTTAATACGTTTTTTATTAACTCTGATCTCACCTTTGCGCATTAAACGGTATAAGTGACTTTTTGGTACCCCTTTTAAGGTTCTTAATAAAAAGTTATCTATACGCTGCCCGGCATCTTCACTATCAATGGTGATAAACCTAACTTTTGGTTTATCTTCATCCACAGGTCTATTAATCGTGTCAGAATTTTTCTGTTTAGATTGCTTGTCATTTTCAACTGAGCGATGTTGAGCGTTTGCTTTGTTTTTTTGCACGTGATTCGCTTTTTTAATATTAATTTCTTTCATAACGCCAGTTTAACACATTTTATTTAACGAATAATGCAATTAACTCCCTTTTTTATTGGCTAATGTTGCAAGATAGTGTGATAATAAGAAGGTTATTAGTTGATATTTAACGCTAACAGCGAATTAAATAGCTAAATCTAGAAGTAACATAGCTATTCAACTTAATAATTTAACCTTAGAAGCTTTAAAGAGAGACGTAAGAGGCAAACTGCGGCCACATCATTTTGCGAGTTTTAAATTGTTTAATACGCTTATTCAGCCTTAACAATCTAGCTAAGACAACTTGATAGAACGGCCTATTGTATAAATTGACACAGAAGTAATCTATTAAGATCACTAATCACTGTAAATTGTCAAAAAAACATAAACAGTTTTAGCAAAAAAACATTTTTGTTATTCAGCCCAGCACCATAAAGCAATTTTATAAAATAATACCAGTGTATTTAACTGGTATATAGCGCAGCGCACATGCTGAGCACATAAAGAATAATTTAACATTGCCAGCGACAATTTGCGGCATTGCTATTAGAAACAATCAGAATTTATAACAGCTTAACCTGGTTTAATGACAGGTTAATCGTGACAACCGTGAGGTTGACAAAGTGCTGTTACCAGAAAAACAGATTGCTTTGTGTCCTAAGCAAACGGTGTGTTGTGACTTAAAAATGAGTCCGACAAACTATGAAACGTATGTTAATTAACGCTACCCAATCAGAAGAATTGCGCGTAGCACTAGTAGATGGCCAAAAACTTTACGATTTAGATATCGAAAGCCCTGGTCATGAACAAAAAAAATCAAATATCTACAAAGCCAAAATAACCCGCATTGAACCTTCTTTAGAAGCTGCTTTTGTTGACTATGGTGCTGATCGCCATGGCTTCTTACCAATGAAAGAAATTGCTCGTGAATACTTTCCAAAAGGCTATACCTTTCAAGGTCGCCCTAACATCAAGGAAGTTTTACGTGAAGGTCAAGAAGTTATCGTTCAAATTGATAAAGAAGAACGTGGCCAAAAAGGTGCTGCGCTAACTACGTTTATCAGTTTAGCCGGAAGCTACTTAGTACTAATGCCTAACAACCCTCGTGCTGGTGGTATTTCACGCCGTATCGAAGGTGATGAACGCACAGATCTAAAAGCATCATTAAGTAAGTTAGATTTACCTAAAGGTATGGGCTTAATCGTACGTACTGCTGGTGTTGGAAAAGATTACGATGAATTAGAGTGGGACCTTAGTGTCCTTTTACACCATTGGAAAAAAATCAGTGATGTTGCAGAAAGTCGTCCTGCTCCTTTCTTAATTCACCAAGAAACTGACCTTATACAACGAGCGTTAAGAGACTATTTACGTCGTGATATTGGTGAGGTTTTAATTGACCGCCCTAAAACATTTGAGAAAGTTAAACAACATATTGAAGTTGTTCGTCCCGATTTCTTAAGCAAGATAAAACTCTATACGAGCGATGTACCTTTATTTACCCATTATCAAATTGAAACTCAAATAGAAACAGCCTTCCAGCGCGAAGTGCGCTTACCTTCTGGTGGCTCAATTGTTATCGATCCAACCGAGGCGATGACGTCTATTGATATCAACTCTGCCCGCGCAACTAAAGGCAGTGATATTGAAGAGACTGCTTTTAATACTAACTTAGAAGCTGCAGAAGAAATTGCCCGCCAACTTCGCCTTCGTGATTTAGGTGGTTTAGTTGTTATCGATTTTATCGACATGACGCCTGTACGCCATCAACGTGAAGTTGAAAACCGCATGCGTGACTCTGTTCATCAAGACAGAGCTCGCATCCAGTTAGGTAAAATATCTCGCTTTGGTTTACTAGAGATGTCTCGCCAACGTTTACGTCCTTCTATTGGTGAAACAAGCCAAGGGGTTTGTCCACGTTGTAGCGGTACCGGTCATGTCCGTGGTGTTGAATCTTTAGCTTTATCTGTTTTACGCTTGATGGAAGAAGAAGCCATCAAAGATAATACCCTACACGTACAAGCTCAAGTACCAGTGCCTGTAGCAACTTATCTACTTAATGAAAAGCGTCGCTCGGTAATGCATGTTGAAAAACATCACAATGTACGCGTATTAATTATTCCTAATCCGCACATGGACACGCCTCAATATGAAGTATTGCGTGTTAAGAAAGATGAGACTATCACTGAAGCAAGTTATGAGTTGCCGGTAAAACAAGCAGAGCTTGAAGAAGCTAAGATGCCTAAGTTTGATAAAGCCGCAGCTAAGCGCGATGAACCATTAATTCAAGGCATGTCTGCACCTAAACGTGCACCTAAAGACGAAAATGCTGAAAAGAATAGTTCAGCTAGCTCACAAGTAACTAAAAAAGTTGAATCCAAAGGTTTCTTTGGTTGGTTAAAGAGTCTTTTTGTCACAGAAGATGTGGTTGAAGAGAAAAAGCAAGAGAGTACAACTAACAAGCCAAGACGTTCGCAAGAAAGACGCGGTAATCAACAAAATAAACGCCGTAATAATCGTGGCGGTAACCGTAATCGTAATGATCGTAACAACGACTCGAACGATAATCGTTCTGCTAACAAAGCGAATGAAGGCAAAGGTAATCGTCCAGCGAGAGATGGCGAGCAAAATAAACCTAAAAGACAACCGCGCAAGCAAGATGTTGAAAAAGATAAGGTAGTTAAAGAAGAAAAAGTTGCTGAACGTCGTCAACGTAGAACGAACCGTAAAAAAGTTCGTGTAGATAAAGCTGAAAAGAACAACGAAGCAGCTAAAAACGTAGCAGCTAAGTCAGTGGAGAAAGAGCAATTGACTCAAACTCCTGAGGTTGACACAGCGAATACTGATGAGCGACCACGTAATAGACGTTCACCAAGACACCTTCGTGCTAATGGACAAAGACGCCGTCGCAATAATACTAATGCAGATGCTTCACACAAAGAACAAACTGTAGCAGCAGAAGTAGTTACTTCGAATGATGAAGCCGTTGAAGCTCGTTACCCTGCCACTGAATCAGAAGTAGCGGTTCCAGAGCAAAACTCAGTGACTGTAGAAAAAACTCCTGTTGAGTCAACAGTAGTTGAAACATCGGTTGCATCTTCAGAAGAAAATCAAACTGAAGTAGTAGCTACTGAAAAAGAAGTTGTTGTTCCAGCTGAAACTCAAGTAAAAGAAGAATTACAACAAGAACTTCCTCTTGAGCAAAAAGATGAGCCAATCGTCGATACAAAAGTAGCTACAGCTACTATTGAAAAAGTAGTAGAACAAGCAGAAGAAGTCGCTGTTGAATTAGATATCTCTGCTACTTCTGATGCTTCATCAGAGTCTGCACCAGCAAAAGTTAGCACTGTAGACGAAAGCGAAGCAACTGAAGTTGAAGCTAGCTCTAAAGATACTGCTGTTGTTGAGGAGATTGTTGAAACTCAACCAGAAAAAGCAGAGCCAAAAGAAGCTAAAGTTAAAGAGAAAGTAGTGAAAGCCGATAAGAAAGGTCCTGCAAAAGACAAGAAGTTAGCAAGACAAGTTAAAAAGGCTAACCGTCTTTCTGGCCGTGCTACTGCCCCTATGACAAGAACTGAGACTATCACTACGATAAATGATATTCCAACCAGTTTTATGGCTGATGATGATAGATTACCTCATCAAACCTCTGGTAGAACAGCAGTTATCTCTGATGTAGTTAGCAGAAGTACTGCAGGCGCTACTAAGCCGTAATATTAAAATTACACTTTAAAAACCAGCTAATATTAGCTGGTTTTTTTTTGCCCAAATAAAGATTAGAAGGCGTTTACTTTTTAACAGAAGTGTCGCCAAGATTTTCACAAAATAAATATCTGATCAGATATTATTATAATCAATTAAAATATTTTGCTCGTTATCGATAAACAATTGCTAAAGATTATACAGGGCTTTAACTTAGCAGTAATAAAGCACTTGACTGTTCGCTTTAGCTAACGTTAAATAGTGAGTAGAAGTAGACCCGCTGTTAATAAATATAATAGGTCGCAATTGCTGTATATTTTAAGATATAGCGAATATTAAAGAGAGTAATAATTATTATGAAAAAATGGTTTTTTTCTGACAATGGTGAAGTAACCGGTCCTTTCGGATTAAAGGAATCTAATGAATTAATTTCAAAGAATCCAGATTTGTATGCTTGGCACCCATCATACACTCATTGGGTTCCCGTTAGTTGCATTAATGAGTTCGATACAACAATCTCACCACCACCACCACCGATTGACCTTCCGACCGATCTTATTGGTGATATGATAGGTGAAGAAAAAGAGTTATTAACGACTCTAGATCGAATTGATAAAACCATAAAAATCACGTCAGATTCTTTATATGAAATCGATGCTGAACTGGACGAATATAGCCAGATAACCCATAATTTAACTGAAGAAGTTAAAGTGGTAGTTAAATCAATTGAAGAGCAGTATGCTTCTCTTCAGAAGAATTTAGCTAACGTGATCAAAACCGATTATTAATATCTATTCACTTCAATGCATGTGAAATAGTTCATCATATTAATAATAAAGTTAAAATTAACAAATAAGAGTATTTACAATGAAAAAATGGTTTTTTTCAAAAGATGGCAAAGTAACTGCCCCACTAGATTTAGAGGCAGCAAAAGAGTATTTAGCAAGTAACCCTGATGTTTATGGTTGGCACCCTTCTTTTAGTCAATGGAAGCCCGTAAATTGCATTAGTGAATTTGTTGATGTTATTCCTCCTACTGAGCAAGCGCCACTGATTCCTAAAGAAATTTCTGATAAATTTTTAGCTAAAAAAAATCGTTTAGAAACTAAACTCACCTCAATTGATGACAGCATAAATCATAGCCAATCATCACTAGGTAAGTTTGATCAACAAATTGAAGCGTATAAATCGTTAACGATAAACTTAAATGACGATGTTAAAGGTGCTATTGATAACATTGAGAAAAAATATAAGAATTTAAGTCGTAAATTATCTCAAGTTAAAGATGCTGTTCACATCGCAGAAAAAGAAATGTCTGAAGTGGTTGAAGATTTTGATCGCAAAATGAGTTCAAACGATATTTTCATGCCTTCTTGTAATCAGGCACCACAGGTTAAGCACAGCTCTTCAGAAAGCCAGCAGATAAGTAAAGCTAAATTAGCGCAAGAAAAACTAGCTACACCACATAGACGTGTAGAGACTGTTGAAGAAAAGGTTGAGAAAGCCCCTACCGCTAAAAAAGAACAAACAAAACCAGCCAAAAAGAAAGAGGCTGCTAAAGTTGAAGACAAAGCAGATACGCATCTATATGACACCCATGAAGCCAATCATGCGCCAAAGGAAAGCTTCAATGGTATGAAAAACATGATGAAGTCTGTATTTAAAGGTGACAGTAAGGTAGAAAAACAAGAAGCACCTAAAGCTAAGGAAGCGCCTAAAGGTAAAGATGAGCCGTTATCCATGGCTGAGCGTTTAAAACTAGCGCAAAACAATCAGTAAATCACCTTAATAGGTTAACTTACTTTAACAAGTTGCTTTTAAATATAAAAGCCAGTCAATGGTAATATTGACTGGCTTTTTTCATGTCTGTAATAAAGATTAAGTAAGAATTACTTTACATGTGCTAATGCTTGATTCGCTAACTTAGTAATTTCAGACCAATTCTTGTTTTCTACAATATCACTTGATACTAACCAAGAGCCACCACAACAAACAACGTTGGGTAGTGCTAAGTAATCACGGACGTTATTTAAATTAATACCGCCAGTTGGGCAAAAACGAATATCAGGGAATGGACCACCAATAGACTTAATCGCTTTTACACCGCCTGATGCTTCAGCTGGGAAAAACTTTAAATGGTCATAGCCATAGTCAGCACCATCCATCAATTCAGAAATTGAAGAAATACCTGGAATTAGAGCTATATTACCTTCATTACCTGCTTGTAATAAATCTTTTGTTAAACCTGGACTGATAGCAAATTTTGCACCTGCATCATACGACTGCTGAAGTTGCTGACGGTTAGTTACTGTACCCGAGCCAATAATCGCTTCTGGTAACTCTTTTGCGATGGTACTTATAACATCTAGCGCTGCTGGAGTACGTAAAGTTACTTCTAGTACTTTAATGTCAGCTTTTAATAACGCTTCAGCAATTGGTAATGCTTCTTCTACTTTATTAATCACAAGAACTGGAACAATCGGCCCCATTTCGAATACGTCCTTTGGCATGATTTGCCAATTTTTTGATACTGTCATAAATCCTCTTTTATCTAGTTTGTAGAGCCGAATCTAAAAACTCAGCATCGACCAATTTTTTATAATTTTGACTTATAGCCCTTAAGGTTGGGCTACAAGTGTTTTAGCTAGAACTAATAAATAGCCCTAGTAAATAATATTTATCTAATCAAATAATGAACATGCGCCCGTTTCGGCTGAGCTCAAGTTACGACGCATAAAGCCGAAAAGCTCACGCCCCATTCCTTGGTGATGCCCATTTACTTGGAACTGTGCTACTTCGCGACTTGCTAACTCTTGCTCATCGACCAATAACGATAGCTCTCCGGTTTCACCGTCTAAATTGATCATATCGCCATCTTTAATTTTAGCGATTAAACCACCATCAAGCGCTTCTGGACATAAATGAATGGCTGCAGGTACTTTACCTGAAGCACCAGACATACGACCATCAGTGACTAAAGCAACTTTAAAGCCTTTATCTTGAAGTACGCCAAGCAGTGGCGTTAATTTATGTAGTTCAGGCATCCCTCTGGCTTTAGGGCCTTGGAAACGAACAACAGCAACAAAATCTTTTTCAAGCTCTCCGGCATCGAATGCTGTTTGTAGTTCATTTTGATCTTCAAAAACTACCGCAGGTGCTTTTATCACAAAGCTGCCTTCGCGCAATGATGATGTTTTAATTACCGAAACGCCTAAATTACCTTTAAGCACTCTTAAGCCACCATCTTTTTTGAATGGTTTTTGCACTGTGGTAATAACTTCAGTATCAAGTGATGCCTCAATGCCATCAACCCACTTTAGTTCACCATTTTCTAATACTGGTTTTTGCGTATATCTAGATAAGCCTCGACCACAAATGGTTTCAACATCTTCATGAACTAAACCATTAGAAATTAGCTCTTTAAATAATAGTGCCATACCACCCGCTTCTTGGAAGTGGTTGATATCTGCATGACCATTTGGATAGATACGTGTTAATAGTGGTACAGCTTCAGATAAATCATTAAAATCTTGGAAGTTAATAATGATGCCTGCAGCCTTTGCAAATGCGATAATATGCATAGTTAAGTTAGTTGAACCACCCGTTGCCAGTAATGCGACAATAGCATTAACAATTGAACGTTCATCAACCATTCTACCAACAGGCATATAGTTACCTGATTGTTGAGTTAAGCGCGTTGCTTGGCGAGCAGCAGCTTTAGTTAGCTCTTCACGAAGTGGTGTATTCGGTGCAATAAATGAAGCACCGGGTAAATGTAGGCCCATCACTTCAACAACAAGTTGGTTTGAGTTTGCGGTACCAAAGAAAGTACATGTTCCTGCAGCGTGGTATGATGCAGACTCAGCTTCTAATAATGCTTCTTCATCAACTTCACCTTTAGCATATTGTTGACGAACACGTGCTTTTTCTTTATTAGGAATACCTGACGGCATTGGACCTGCAGGAACAAAGACTGTAGGTAAGTGACCAAAGGTCATACTTGAAATTAATAGACCTGGAACAATTTTGTCACAGATACCAAGCATTAACGCACCATCAAACATATTATGTGATAAGCCAACTGCTGTAGCCATCGCAATCACATCACGACTCATCAGGCTTAAATCCATACCTGGTTGCCCTTGAGTTACGCCATCACACATTGCCGGAACACCGCCAGCAAACTGTGCTATGCCACCTGCTTCTTGTACTGCCGCTTTGATAATATCAGGATATGTTTGATACGGTTGATGCGCACTCAGCATATCGTTGTACGCTGAAATAATGGCAATATCCGAGTGATTTAACCCCTTGATAGTTTGCTTTTCTTCCTTACCACAAGCAGCAAAACCATGAGCTAAGTTACCACATGACAGACTAGCACGATGAACGGTAGTTGACTTGGCAGCATCAATTTTTGCTAAATACGCAGCACGTGTACTTTCACTACGTTTGATAATTCTTTCAGTTATATCTACTATTTGCTGTTTCATTTGCTGTAAACCTTTACTCTATATTTATTAATATCTATTCAGATAATTGAAATTTAACTACCTGTTGATAATGCATGTCGGACAATAAACTAAGGTGCCCAATAAACTTGTGTATTCAAGCTAGGATGGTGTAAAAATGCCCGAATTGGCATTTCAAAACTGTCTTGACCTTCAAGTGCCTGATTCAGCACAACTTGCTTATTTTCGCCACATAAGTGTAAGAAGGTATGCTTACTTTTACTTAAAGCTGCAAAACTAAAGCTAATACGTTGGTGAGGTGCTGTTGTTGGTAATACTTTCAATAACGCACTTTCATTATCTTGCGATAAACCTTCACTTATCTGCTCACTGCAAGGAAAAAGAGAGGCTGTATGTCCATCTTCTCCCATGCCCAAAATTAATACATCTAAAGGTAACAAAGTCGTGTTAGCTGCTACGTTCAGATCACTAAGTGTTTCTTCATTTAACTCTTCACCCTGCTTTAGATGAAAAAATTTAGCTGCCGCTGCTTTATTTTGTAATAAATTTTCATGTACTAAACGGGTATTGCTATCGATACTATCTAAAGGTACCCAACGCTCGTCGGCTAAGGTAATAGTCACTTTTGACCATTCAAGATCACAATGCGATAAAATACTAAATAAACCTTTCGGTGTTGAGCCACCGGATACTGCGATACTCGCCTTACCTTTATGCTTTATTGCTTCACTTAGAATTTGTTGAACTGAATCGGCTAATGCTGAATCTAATTCGTTTCTTGAAGGAAATTGAGTTAACTGATTCATTATTCTACCCACTGGCGATCATCGCGTGCTATTAAAGAAATTGAAGAAACTGGTCCCCATGAACCTGCAGCGTATGCTTTAGGTGCTTCATTTGTTGTTTTCCAAGCATCAATAATACTATCAGCCCAAATCCAAGCGGCTTCCACTTCGTCGCGGCTAACAAACAATGATTGATTGCCGTTAAGTACTTCTAGCATTAAGCGTTCATAAGCATCAACTACACGTTCATCGTTGTAGGTGTCAGAAAAGCTCAAATCCAATTTGTTTTCTTGAATATGCATTTGTGATGCAATACCAGGGATTTTATTCATCATTTGTAACTCAACCCCTTCATCGGGTTGCAAACGAATAGTTAATTTATTCGCAGGTAAATCGCTATAGCTATCCTTGAAAATATTGTGCGGTTGCTGTTTAAAGTGCACGACAATCTCACTATGCTTTTTCGGCATACGCTTGCCCGTACGAAGATAGAAAGGAACGCCTTTCCAGCGCCAATTGTCAATTTCAGCTTTGATTGCCACAAAGGTTTCAGTATTACTATTTTGGTTAGCGCCCTCTTCATTTAAATAACCAGGTACAGGAACACCATTTAAATAACCATCGCTATATTGCCCGCGAACAACCTTATCTTTAATGTTTTCTCTATTAATAGCTTTTAGTGCTTTAACTACTTTTAGTTTTTCAGCACGAACGCTGTCAGCACTTAAATCTGCTGGTGGTTCCATTGCCAATAACGATAAAATTTGTAGAAGGTGATTTTGCACCATATCTCTTAATTGACCGGCTTCATCATAAAAGCCCCATCGACCTTCAATACCAACACTTTCAGCGACAGTAATTTGTACATGATCGATACTATTCCTATCCCAGTTATTGGTGAAAAGCGAGTTAGCAAAGCGCAGTACTAATAAATTAAGCACCGTTTCTTTACCGAGGTAGTGATCAATTCGATAGGTTTGATTTTCTTTGAAAAAATCAGAAACTTGATTGTTAATTTCAATAGAAGAGTCTAAAGAGTGCCCTATTGGCTTTTCCATGACTACACGATCAGCATCAGTAATTAAAGCAGCAGCATCTAAGCCTTTACAGATATCGCCATAAATTGCAGGAGGTGTTGAGAAGTAATAAACCCTTGTAGTATTACCACTTGCAAGCGCTTCAGCTAATTTATTAAAAGACGTACTATCTTTAAAATCTAACTGTTGATATACCATGCGATTAATAAAGCGAGTTAATACTGTTTCTTCGATGGTTTCTTTAACAAATTCTTGTAAATTTTCAAGTACAAACGCTTTAAACTCTTCAAGTGAGTGCTCTTGTCTTGCTGCGCCAACTATACGACTATCTTGGTGAATTAAACCGCATACTTCTAATTGATATAAAGCAGGTAATAGTTTACGACGAGATAAGTCGCCTAATGCACCGAAGATAACTATTTCACTCGCTGTTTGACAATCTAAATTACTCATAGAAATTCTCTTATATAAAATTTTATCTTTATCATTTAACTTGATTAATTACTTGCCTGTTTTTTCTCGGGTCAAAGTAAAGTCATCGGGTTGTAACTAAACTACATATACCTCTAATTTAGCGCTTGTTTCGTCGACAGTAAAGAACTTTTTGTAATTTTACTACATTCATTTACTTAATACTCTTTCATAAGCCGGAATAGCAACTCCCATCTACTTATATCTAGCTAAACAATAGCTACTTTGCATAATAGCACCTTGCCTAAATAGTAAACATTTATCGTTTTCCTGCCTTTTTAGCAGTAGAAGCTTTAATTATGAAATAAAATTTCATTTTTTCTGTTACTTGAGCAGAAAATAAATTACAGTATAGGGAAAGTAACCTATTTCAAATGTTAGGTTATAAATCAAATATTGTATAAAACTTAAGATTAATAAGAGCTAGGATCAGACCATAATGAATATATTAGAAAAGATCGCTAACGAACTAGACATGCTCAGTAAGTCAGAACGAAAAGTCGCTGAGGTAATTTTAGCTTCTCCAAGTACTGTTATACATTCAAGTATCGCGGCGCTTGCAAAGCAAGCGAATATTAGTGAGCCAACAGTTAATCGCTTTTGTCGTCGTCTAGATACCAAAGGCTATCCTGATTTCAAACTGCACTTGGCGCAGAGTCTTGCTAACGGTACCCCATACGTAAATCGCCACGTAGATGAGAATGATACCGCTGATGAATATACTGCCAAAATATTTGAATCTACCATGGCAAGTCTTGAACTAGCGCGTAAAAGTTTAAACTCAAACGATATCAATAGATCTGTTGATGTATTAACACAAGCCAATAAAATATCTTTTTTTGGTCTTGGTGCTTCAGCCATTGTCGCTCATGACGCTCAGAATAAGTTTTTCCGCTTCAATGTGCCTGTTGTTTATTTTGATGACATATTAATGCAACGAATGAGTGCTATTAATAGTCGCCAAGGTGACGTAGTTATCGTTATTTCACATACCGGACGTACCAAATCATTAGTAGAAGTTGCCAGCTTGGCGAAAGAAAATGATGCAACTGTTATTGGTATTACCTCAACAGGTACGCCATTAGCGAAGGAATGTAGCATCGTATTGTCAGTAGATGTTAGCGAAGATACTGACCTTTATATGCCAATGTCATCGCGTATTGCACAACTGGCTTTAATCGATGTATTAGCGACTGGCTTTACCTTACGCCGTGGCAGTAAATTTAGAGATAACCTTAAGAAAGTTAAAGATAGTTTAAGAAGCTCGCGCTTTGAAAGAAAAGATTAAAAAATTATGCTTTTGTGTTGCTTCTGTTGAGGTTGACACAATTATCCAAATGTTAACGTAAATAAAAACGTAAGAGGATTAAAATGCCTAGAAGAACGAAGATTGTTGCTACCTTAGGTCCTGCAACTGATGATAGAGAAACGTTAAAAGAAGTTTTAGCTGCTGGTGTAAACGTAGTAAGACTAAACTTTTCTCATGGTATCCCACAAGACCACATTGATAGAGCTAATAACGTAAGAGCAGTAGCAAAAGAGCTTGGCATTTATGTCGGTATTTTAGGTGACTTACAAGGTCCTAAAATTCGTGTATCTACGTTTAAAGATGGCCCAATCAAACTCGCTATTGGCGATAAGTTTGAGTTAGATGCAACATTAGAGAAAGGACAAGGCTGCCAAGAAAAAGTTGGTATTGATTATAAGAAACTTGTTCAAGATGTAAATACCGGCGACATTTTATTACTTGATGATGGTCGTGTTCAGTTAAAAGTTTTATCAACGTCTGACACCTCAGTTTTTACTGAAGTTACTGTAGGTGGTCCTTTATCGAATAATAAAGGCATCAACCGTCAAGGTGGTGGTTTAACAGCTCCTGCATTAACATTGAAAGATAAAGAAGACATCAAACTTGCGGCAAAAATTGACGTTGACTTTTTAGCAGTATCATTCCCTCGTGATGCAGCAGATATGCGTGAAGCGCGCTTACTTGCACAAGAGGCAGGTTGTGATGCACGTCTAGTTTCTAAAATTGAACGTGCTGAAGCGGTTAATGATGACAAGATTCTTGATGACATTATCCTAGCATCAGATGTTGTAATGGTTGCTCGTGGTGATTTAGGTGTTGAAATAGGTGATGCCGCACTTGTCGGTAAGCAAAAACACATTATAGCACGTTCTCGTCAACTTAACCGCGTAGTGATCACAGCAACACAAATGATGGAAACCATGATTGAGCAACCTATGCCAACGCGTGCAGAAGTCATGGATGTATCAAACGCTGTCCTTGATGGTACTGATGCTGTAATGCTAAGTGCTGAAACTGCCGCAGGTAAATACCCAGTAGAAACAGTAAAAGCAATGGCAAACGTATGTAAAGGCGCAGAGCAACATCGCTCAGTTAACATTTCTAACCACAGAATTGAGTTAACTTTTAGTGAAGTGTCTGAAACAGTTGCATTATCAGCAATGTACGCAGCAAATCACCTAGCAGGTGTTAAAGCAATCATCGCATTAACTGAATCAGGGCAAACCAGTAAGTTGATGTCACGCATCACTTCAGGTTTACCAATTTTCTCGTTATCTCGCCACAGTAAAACATTAAATAAAACCGCTATTTATCGTGGTGTTTATCCTGTTGAATTTGATTCAACGCATGTTAATAACGACACTTTATCTGATGAAATATTACAAGCGGTTAATGGTAAAATTGAACTAGCGGTTGGTGACAAGATCATTTTAACCCATGGTGATATTATGGAAACGGTTGGTGCTTCTAATACATTAAAAGTGTTAACCGTGTCGAAAAAACACTTAAGCTAGATTAAAATTAAATTAAAGTAACATGATTAAAACGGCCATATAATCACTTATATGGCCGTTTTTTTTATGTTCATGTTTTTTTTATTATCGCTTTAACTAATTATTGACCGCAAATTTTACTTTATCCTTGTAACTTCGACTCACTTTCAACTCTTTACCATTTTTAAGTACTAAAAAATACTCACCATTAACTTGGCTACAAAACTTATCAATGACATGTTTATTCACTATGGTCGATCTATGATTGCGGATAAATTGTTTTGGATCTAAACAAGCTTCGAGTTCTTTCATCGTTTTTCTCAGGATGTAAGTACTTTCTTGTGAGTTTTCCTTTTCATTAGCGATTGCATGAACACACATGTAATCGCCAGCAGCGTCGATCCAAAGTATATCTTTAACAGGTACTCGGTTGACTTCACCACCATCTTTGATGGCAAGTACATCAGAATAACTTGAAATGCTGAGCTCTTGATCATTATCTAATTCGGATAAAATCTTTTGATAATCATTACCCGTTACATCGCTAACTAAGCGAACCAGCTTAGATTTGTGAGCACTGTTTGCCGTGTTTTTAAAGTATAGTTGTATCTTTTCGATTGTTTGAGCCAGTCTTTCTTCATCGGCGGGTTTCATTAGATAATCAAGCGCATGAACTTCAAACGCTTTTAATGCATATTGATCAAAAGCGGTGACAAAAACAACAACAGGCATGGTTAAGCCCTGATCGATAATACTTTCAATGACTTCAAAACCATTGAGGCCAGGCATCTGAATATCTAGAAACATCAGATCAACTTGATAGGCTCTTATTGCTTCTATCGCTTCTCTACCGTTACAACACTGCTCTATTACATTTATATCATCATGTGCTCGTAAACGTATTGCTAACCCTTTACGAGCAAGGGGTTCATCATCCACAATTATGGTTGATAGTGACATAAAAAATCCTAATTTATTCTTTTATAAGTCAATGACAACTAAAGCCTTGTGCTCAAATTGTCGTTAACTTATTTGAAATGGCATACGTAAGTTTACTTTAACACCAGATGGTTGATTATGGGAGACAACCAATGAAAATTTTTCACGATATAATGCATGTAAACGTTCTCGAGTATTAGCGAGACCGACACCATTTTCTCTGTGTAAGTTTCCTTCAACAATATCAGCACCTGGTCCGTTATCTGCCACTTCTATCAATAAGTCATCAGCAAAACGACTGACTGTAATAGTGATACAACCACCTTGCTCTTGCACTGCAATTGCATGCTTTATCGCATTTTCAGCCAGTGGTTGTAATATCATACTGGGCACTAAAGCCTGTTGGCATTCATCACTGATATTAAAATCAAGATGTAATCTATCCTCAAAACGCACTTGTTCTATAGCTAGGTATAATTGCAGTGCTTGTATTTCACTTTGTAAAGTCACTTTCTTCATCGGATCTTTATCCAATGAATACCGTAAAAATTCACTGAGCTTAGTAACCATGGTATTCGCGGTTTTGTTCTCTTCTACTAAAATCAAGGTCGAAATGGCATTTAGTGTATTGAATAAAAAATGTGGATTAAGTTGATACCGTAGCATTTTCAACTGTGCTTGATGGGCTACTGTATTGGCTTTCAAAACATTTTGTTTTTCAACTTGGAGCATTTGATAATATTTACTACCAAAATATAAACCACTCCAGCTCAAAATAATGTAGAAGGAGCCTAATGTTGACTGGGTGTACATAAACCAAGAATCTGGTTGATAACCATGTTTATATATTTCCCAGTAATTAATATTTTTAACTATTTGCCACAGTACGCCGGTAAAATACGAGGAAAGAATAACAACTAAGGCTATCTTTATTGGTGGGAAGTTCCATGCTTTACGATAAATATAGCGCAACGGCACGGTAAATAACCAACCTGCGTAGGCATTTAAAAAGATGATTACTACGAAGATATCTCGTAGATCATGTTGCAATGAGCCAAGGTAGTGCACAAAAGCGAAACCAAACCACCCTGCGGTATGCGCTAACCAGAACAAGCGATTTCTATTTTCTAGTATGTCTTTCCAATTCACAAAATTAACCACTTTTGGGATACTACAATAAAGTATGCGCTATTAGTTTAATGATTTCATTGTCTTTGGACTTACTAATCAGTCGACTTATCGCATACTTTACCCAGTTAGTGCTGGTAAAAAGCAACAAACTTTAAACGGATAGCATTGCGCCTAATGGTTGACCGCCTAACAGATGCATATGAATATGATAAACCTCCTGCCCGCCATCACTATTACAGTTAATAATTAATCGATAGCCACTTTCATCAATGCCCTCCTCTTTGGCAAGCTTTTTTGCCACCGTAATCATACGACCTAGTGTTAACTCATCTTCTTGGCTTACATCATTAATTGTCGGAATAAGCTTATTGGGTACGATAAGAATATGGCTATCAACACGAGGAGCAATATCTCTAAAAGCTGAGACTAAATCATCTTGATATAAAAGGGGGGTTGGAATTTCTTGTCTGATAATTTTAGAGAAAATAGTTTCTTCAGTCATTATTACACCTTGTAATGAAAATTTATAACCTGTGCCAGATGATTAGCGCTGGCAAAATATAAATCACATCTTATTACTATTTATTGACCTTAATCAACACCCTAGTTGTACTAACTGTGACATTCTTATTGCTTATAGGGATATGAATATTAAACTCAAATTATTTAGGCAATACTATGGATATAGATTTTAGCGAAATCAACTATTTAACAGATCCTACGTGGCAAGATCTGCATGCTGATTATGAACAATTCCTTTTGTCGATGACCGGACCCACAGTAATTGACATATCAGGAAACGAGCCTACTAAGTGTAGGGTATTCACTACCTTGCTGCACGGCAATGAACCATCAGGTTTAATCGCAATGCATAGGTATTTAACTGAAGTATTAGAGCAAGGAAAACCTGCTACTAATCTGAGGTTTATCATTTGCTCAGTTGAAGCAGCGACAACAAGGCCACTTTTTTCAACCCGCTTTATCAATGGTGGTATGGATATAAACCGCTGCTTTGGTAAAAACTGTTCTTTTGATTGCCACGAAGAACAAAAAGGCTATTGTCAACGTGCTTCACTCATTGAGCAAGCCGTTCGTGAAGTTTGCCCTGAAATGGTGATCGACCTTCATAACTCTTCAAGTTCAGGACCTACCTTCGCAGTAAGCTCTGTGGTAACGACAGAAACATTATCGCTTGCTTCATTATTTTGTCAGACACTTATCCTTTCTGATTTAACTATGGGGTCGATAATGGAACAAAATTTTTCCTGTCCTTTTATCACCATTGAATGTGGAGGTTGCCAAGACGAACAAGCCCACGAAATTGCCTTTTCCGGGGTCAGTCAAGTGGCATCTTGTGAAAATATTGGTTACATCCACCAAGAGAAGCCAGTGGAAGTCATTTACCGCCCGTTAAGATTGCAATTAAAAGATCAGGTTAAACTTTCTTATGCTCAGCATGATGAAGGTTATAGTGGTGTCACGTTAAAAGACAATATTGAATGCTTTAATTTTGGTAGTGCTCATCAAGATGAAATGTTGGGTTGGATTGATGGAAATGGTTTAGATAACTTACAATTAATTGATAAATCTGGTGAAAATGTCTTAGAAGAATATTTTTACGCCCGAGAAAACCAATTAGTATGTCGTCATAATTTACGTCTTTTCAAGGCAACAACCAACAAAGCCACAGCGATGAATGATTGTTTATTTTATGTAGTAAAACTATCATCCATTGAAATTTGACCAGTGATTACTCGTTAATCAGATAGTTAAACTGAGCTAAACGCCCTTGTTCAGCTCAGTTTAACTGTCTTGATAACGTCATTCAGATTTAGCGTAAATGTATTATGTATTGGCTAACACGGCATTAAAACGGTCAAAGCCTGCATCGAGATCTGCGATTAAATCATCAACATCTTCTAAACCAATATGTAGTCTAATTAATGGGTATTGACAGTCGAACTCTGTCGCGCTTCGAATAGCATTAACATTACTAATGCCTAAAATTAAACTTTCAAACCCTCCCCATGAATACCCCATTTTGAAATGCGATAGACCATCAAGAAAAGCGGTCATTGCTACTTTGTTTCCGCAGTTAAAGACAAAGGAAAATAAACCATTTGAGCCTTCAAAATCACGTTTAAAGAATTCGTGACCCGGGCAAGTATCAAAAGCAGGATGTAATATTTTTGCAACTTCAGGTCGCGCTTTTAACCAGTTTGCTACCTTTATCGCACTTTGTTGATGCTGCTTTAAACGTACACCAATAGTACGTATGCCTCGTAAAGCAAGGTATAAATCATCAGGTGATGTACACTGCCCCATAAGATAACTATAGTCACGTAATTGCGGCCAATATTTATCAACCGCCGTAGCTGTGCCTAACATGACATCGGAATGACCTACTATGTATTTAGTTGCCGCTTGTACGCTGACATCAACACCATAGTCAAATGGTTTAAAATTAACCCCTGCTCCCCATGTGTTATCAAGCATCACAATACAGTCATGCTTGTGCGCAATAGCACTAATGGTTGGAACATCTTGCACTTCCATAGTGATAGAGCCTGGTGATTCAAGAAAAATTAAACGGGTGTTCTCTTGTATCAAACCTTCGATATCCGCACCAAGCATTGGATCATAATAAGTTGTGGATACCCCCATCTTGGCCAATATTTTATCGCAATAGTCTCTTGTAGGCTCATAAGCACTATCCACCATCAAGATGTGATCTCCTTGCTGAACAAACGCTAAAATCGCGTTGGTAATTGCCGCAGTACCTGACGGGTATAATGCGCAACCTGCTCCACCTTCTAACTCTGTCATGGCATCACTAAAGGCAAAAGAAGTGGTCGTTCCTCGACGGCCGTAAACCATGGTTTGGTTGTGTCTGTTTGCTACGGCATTGTTCATCTCTGCTACCGTATTAAAAACTACCGTCGATGCGCGTGTAACTGCTGGGTTAACAACGCCATTTGTCCATTTCGCACTTCGTCCAGCATTAACTATCGTTGTATCTTTTTTCATAGCATGTCTCATTAAATCGATTGGCCTTAGGTGCCTACACAGTTAAGTTCAGCTATCTAGCCATCTAAAGAATATTACTCTTTATAACCTGATTATTCCTAACAGGCTAGGATTTATTGATATAAAAAGGGAATTACTAAGCTCATTTGGTACTGAGGTGATTAGGTTAAAACAGACCTAACTGTTTATCGGTGATTTGTTTAAAGCTTGTACCAATAAATGGTAAAATTGCATCAGCGACAGTTGTTAGCTGGCTATCGATATAAAATTGATAATCTAGCGGTGCTGAAAGCTGCTCGACAACTTGAGGGCCTTGCAACGTAATATAGTACTCAATCCAACCACGTTTTTGATACTTTAACGGTTGACCAAGTTGCTGATTAACAGCATCTGCTCGACGCGCCGCTTTAATATGGGGAGGGATATTTTTCAAGTAATCCTCTAGTTTACGTCTGATCCGTTTACGATAAATCAATTTATCATCAAATTCACCGGCGAGGGTTTTAGCTAACGTTTCTTTGACAAAGTCCGTAACATCTTCTTGATTAAAAACTTTTAAATATAATGTTTTTTGAAAGTCTTTCGCAAGTTGTGTCCAGTCAGTTCTAACACTTTCCAAGCCCTTAAAGATTAATTTTTCTGTATTTTTCTCACCGTCAAAACCACATACAAGACCCGCATAACGCTTTTTAGTGCCGACATCACGTCCCCTTACCGTCGGCATTAAAAACTTTGAAAAGTGAGTTTCAAACTCAATATCCAGATGGCTTTCAATATGATGATCTGCATGTAGCTTAGTTTGCCATTTATTATTAATAAGCGTTTGTAGTTCACCGCCGAGCGCTTTAGCTTCCTCCTGAGTCTTATCATCACCTATAACGACAAAGATTGAATCAGTATCCCCATAAATTACCTGAAAACCATAGTCTTCAATCCAATCACGCGTCTTTTTTAATATTTGATGACTGCGTTTAGTTATCGAGCCTGACAAGCGCGGATCAAAGAATCGACAGCCCGTAGAGCCAAGCACGCCATAAAAACTATTCATGATGATTTTTATCGCTTGTGATAAAGCCGCGTTATTTTGCTGCTTGGCTTTATCACGCTCTAGCCAAAGCGATTCTATAATATCAGGTAAAAAATGGTGTTCACGCGAGAAGAATGCGCCATCATAGCCCTGAATGACCTTGCACTTATCAAAAATTTCAGCTGCATGAATCTTTTCACTATCATCAGATGCTTTTACTTCGTGCAAACCTTCAATTAATCCCATGGGATCGATTTTAAATGTTCTGATAATACTTGGGTATAACGACTTAAAGTCTAGCACTAATACATTATCATAAAGCCCTGGAATGGAATCCATGACATAGCCACCTGGAGATACCAAACCAGATAGTCCATCTCCCATATTAGGGGCGACATAACCACTACGGTGTAATTTTGGCAGGTATAAATTAGTGAAGGCAGCAACAGAGCCTCCCACCCTGTCGATGGCCAAACCGGTAAGTTGAGCTCTCAGTTGAGCAAAAGCTAATAATTGTGTTTTTTCAAAAATTAACCAGACAAGACGGCAATCTTCAAGATTATAAGCTGCCAGTGCGGGTTTATCATGGTGGAAGTTATCGGTAATTTCTTTTAGACGGTTATCAACATCAGTAACCTTTTTAGTTAAGCCTAATAAATTTTGTGATACATTATCCAGTGAAAAACTGGCAAAGTTATATGTTGCTGTTTTTAATAAGTCGATACCATCAAGTACAACACGTCCTGCTATTTCAACAAAGTTTTGCTCACTATTATTGGTATTTTTACGCCAGTAAGGACAACTGTCATCCCTGCCGATAGTAAATTTTATTTGGTGTAAATCACAGCGTTTTTGCAACAAAGAAAAATCAAAATTAATAACATTCCAACCAATTAAAATATCAGGATCAAATGCTTGAACCTCAGCGATAAAAGTCTTCAATAATTGTCGTTCATCATCTTGCCACTGAATATATGCCTGTTCAGTCTCTTGCGGTTTACCTATCATCAAAACACGCTTAAACACCTGATTATCATTGTTAGCATACAAACCAATAGAATATAGCTCTCCGCTTGCGGAACATTCAATATCGATAGATAACATAGTTAAGCAATGCTGATGTTTAACCTTACTTGGTTTGCATTTTACCTCTCGAGCATAATTATATTTCTGCTGTTGTTGATGACAGCCAATATAATCAACATCTGCTGTGATATGGCGCTCCATCAAAAAACGTTCGTCCGGGCGTATATCATCTTCATAACACTTAATACCTTGTGCTTTTAATACCTCTCTAGCGCGATAAAAATGTCGTAAGGTGGAAAAATACAAGCCACTGACTTTACCGTGCTTGAATGTCTTAAGTGAAAGGTGCTGAGATTTAGCTACAGGGATATTTTGTGTGGTTAATTGTGCTAAAGCTTGAGGTACATATTGCTGCTCAATAAAAAAAACTGCTAACTCATTATCTACTTGTAACTTAACTGCGCCAGAATCACACTTAAGCCAGAGAATAATTTGCAAACCAGTCGCATGATCTCTTACTTGCCGGGTAAGTAAAAAGCCATTATTTATTTGTGGGCTTGTTAAACTTGTCATTTTTTTATTATTTCTTTCGTGCGGCACTAGCAAACCTGTTAATATATACAGCAGTGTAACCTATCTCCTGTTTTTTGGAAACCAAAGCTAATGTTATCTGATAAGTTGAAACAAATTATTCGCCAGTCGTATAAAGCGATAGGTGAAAATTTAACGCATTTTAATCCACGTAAACAACAAACATTCCTGATTGCTGAAATAGCAAAAACGTTAGCGGGTGAATACAGTAAAGACAGAAAAATAATCACCATAGAAGCAGGAACAGGTACAGGGAAATCTCTCGCTTACAGCTTAGGTGCAATTCCCTTAGCATTATCACGCGATAAAAAGGTATGTATTTCTACCGCCACAGTAGCACTTCAAGAACAATTAGTAGATAAGGATTTACCCTTCCTAAAAAAGTATGCGGGTATAGACTTTAATTTTACTTTAGCTAAAGGCAGGCAACGCTATGTTTGTCGACAAAAGCTAACACAGGCAGTCACTACCAGCTCAGGTAACGAGCCAACACAAGTTGGTTTTACCTTTGCTGAAAAACCAGACGCTAAAGATATTAGAACCCTCAATGCGATGCATAAAGCGCTGCTAGATGGTACTTGGTTAGGAGATATAGATTCGTGGGAAACGCATTTACCGCAACACATTTGGCAACAGGTACAAAGCGATAAACACAGCTGTTTAAAGCATTTATCAGAACATAACCACTGCCCGTTTCATAAAGCGCGAGAAACCATGGAGCAAGCCCATGTATTGGTAGTCAATCACAGTCTACTTTTAGCAGATCTTGAACTTGGCGGTGGCAGAATACTTTCTCCGCCTGAAGATACTTTCTATATAATTGACGAAGCCCATCACCTACCCAAGGTGACACGTGACTTTTCTAGTGCCAGTATAACCCTAAAAGGCTCGATAGATTGGTTAACGAAATTAAGAGAAACGGGTGATAAAATGGCAAAGCTCATTAAGTCACAGCAGGCCATTTCACCCGCATTGAAATTAAGTGATGACTGTCAAGATTTGCTGATAGAGATGCAAAAGGTATTGAATTTTATTGAAGCAAATGCCAATACTTATTTTGATGAGGGTCAAGCACAGAGCAACAATCCAAAATATAAACAAAATACGCAAAAAGATGCGCTAGTTTATCGTTTTGAAAATGGCATCATACCAACGACATTAAAAAATTGGGCTGAAGATTTACAAGCACTCAGTAAAAAGTCGCTTGGGCACTTGAACAAGCTATACAACGCCTTAATAGAATCGGTAAAAGATGGTGATACTCAGATGTATTTAGCTGAGCCATTACTTGCTGAAGCAGGTTTTTTGCTACAAAGGCTCGAGAATTTTCAATCACTGTGGTTTATGTACTCAAAAACAGACAGTGAAAAAGCAGCGCCCATGGCTCGATGGCTCGAAAGACTTGATCATAAGCGATTAGATTACTTGCTTTGCGCTTCACCGATAGAAGTTGGTTTTACCTTAGAAGATATGCTGTGGAGTCAATGCGAAGGTGCGGTGTTATGCTCGGCAACTTTAAGAGCGCTAAATTCTTTTGATCACTTTAGATTTCAAGCGGGTCTAAGAAATAATGACGGTAGTCAATATCAGCAAGTAGATTCCCCTTTTGACTATCAAAACAAAGCTAAACTTGTCGTAGCCAATATGACACATGAAGCTAGTGCTAGCGAATTTACTGATGAAGTCATTGATAAATTACCTGATTACTTGAAACAAGGTAGTGCGAGTTTAGTGTTATTTTCATCATATTGGCAGATGAATAAAGTCGCCCAAGCACTACGTGAAACACACAAACTAGATATCTTCGTGCAAGGTGAGCTTTCAAGGCAGCAAATCATTGAACAGCACAAGAAGCGATGTGACAACAAAGAAGAAAGTATAATCTTTGGCACACAAAGCTTTTCTGAAGGTTTAGACCTTCCTGGACAACACCTTAACAACTTGATCATCACCAAGTTACCTTTTTCTGTGCCAACATCGCCCGTTGAGCAGGCACAAGCAGAGTACGTAACAGCTAAAGGTGGAAACCCATTTATGACATTGTCGGTGCCTGACACCTCTAAAAAGCTCGTTCAAGCCTGTGGCAGGTTACTACGTAACGAAAAAGACGAGGGCGTTATTACCTTGCTTGACAAACGTGTTGTTACTAAGCGATATGGTAAACAACTGCTTGATTCTCTCCCCCCTTTTAACAGAGTTTTTGAGCGGTAATCATAAACTGAGTAGACTGAGTAGACTTATCTGGACATTTAAAGGTTTACTAAAAAATCGATGCTAACAGTGATTTTAAAAACGCTACCTTTTCCGACTAAGTTGAAGATAGCGTTAGACCAGTTAAGCTATTGATACAGCTACACTTCGACGTGTATTGAGACTAATCTTATTTGTATGAAACTAGCCTCACCTTTATTTTATAGAGGTATGTAATCTTATCAACGACATTATTACAGACATAAAAAAAGGCTTAAATTAATTAAGCCTTTTAAGGTCAGGATAAGGTGCGTAGCTAACTACTTCTTAGCATCCTCTAAAGCTCTTTCGAATGCTTTAGTTGTTGCCCTTACATCTACCTGTTTGGTGAATTCAATGTTTACACCTGATTTAACTAACTCTTGATAAAAATCAGCAATTTCACAACTTTCAACTTGTTGACAAACAATTGCGTACTTCAATATTGCTGGCTCGTGAGCTTGTAAAGAAGCTTCTTTAAACAAAGCAAGAGCTTCATGTAAATCTTTATCAACCGCTGTACCATTTAAGTACATCTGAGCTAAGTTAACTTGACCTTTAGCAAAACCCAAGTCTGCTGATTCTTCAAATTTCTCTAACGCTAGTTCAGCTTTGCCATTATCTTTAGCAAATTTCATATATTCTAGACCAGCAAAGTTTTCTTTTTTACCAGGAATGAATACTGAACTTGACTCAAAGTGTGAATCTGGAACGACTACGTTTCCATCAAGCATATTACCTTCAGGACGACGTGCTAATACAATTGCACCCGACTCAATCATGGCCTGTAGTTCAGAAATTTTGTAGTTATGACGTTTCTCTTGGAAAAACTTTTCGAATCTCAGCTGTGCATAACGAATCGCTTCATTTAGCTCATGCTCTTGTAAATAAAAATAACTACTAAAGTTAATTGTTACTACATCACCCGTAATATCTTTAACTTTCGCCATACGATATTTTTCTGCTGGACGTAAGTTATCTTTGATTACACGAAAATCAACATAATAAAAATCATTGATTTCTGGCTGAGCAACAATCGCTTTTGTTTGTTCAGCAAGTTTTTGCTCTTTCAAGATATAACTTCCGACAACAGCGATTACAGCTAAGACTACAACAGCAATGATCTTGCTTCTATGTTTAACTAACCATGGATCTGGATCTTTTGTGTCGACGGTATAATGGTAGTAGGGTTCATCTTGTTTATTTTCGTTATCTTGAGCGCTCGATGAATCATCACTGCTTAGTGTTTCTTCTGCTTCCGCTTCTGATACTACTTGCTGATCAACTTCTGCCTCTGGCAAATGTTCATCTTCCTCATATTGGCGAATTGCTGCTTGTGGCATAACCGCTCCTTATTTTTATTTTGTTCATTAATACCATTTGCATATAAATTACACAAGCGTTAATTTCATGTTACCTTACTTAACATTTGTATATTTTAACAATATTTAGAGATGGTTTTCTGCTAAGAAGTCTGACGGCAATGACTTTCATTCACTTCGCAACCGCCTGACTTTATTAAAATAATATTTTAAATTTAAATGAAGCTTTTTATTGTTTGTCAGTATACATTTAATTTCAAATTAAAACAATCGTTTGAAATTTAGCCGTTCATCTTATACGAAACACAGTAAAACCAGCGCTATTTTATGCTGCATTGGCAATATATTTCCATCATAAGAGGTTCAAAAGATTGTTCTCTCCTTTGAGCAAAAAGTACACTGAATGGCAATATGTTAATTATTCATTTAAATAACTCAGTTTTTGATATCAAGTGCATTGTCTAGCACTTTTTAATTATCAATATGATAG
>CAJXPG010000003.1 GCA_913057925.1 uncultured Colwellia sp.
GTATAAGAGACAGACCATCGACCCAATAAGAAACAATCATCGATACTTCTGGAATAATTAACACTCTTCCACGAAATATGTCTCTTTTAACCCCCATTAGCGGGTGATCTAGTAAGCTCTCAACTTTAGTCTCAATAATTTGATCAGTTTTTTCTGCGGCACTAGGGTTAAAATCAAAAAGAAACTCAAAGATTTTCTCACGATCATTTAGTGACTCTTCTTCCCAAAAAATCATGATTTATCTCTATTGCGAATTTTCTGTTTTCTTGCTTCCATCAAAGCTTTCGCATCATCATGTACAATAAAATTAGCTTTACCGTCATCAAACTTATCAAATGCGGCATTTATTTGTTCTGTTAGCCATACATTATGGCTCATAGTTTTACGTTGTTCTTCAGCTAAGCTTTCAGCAAGTTCTCTACATGCGTCACTTAAAGTTCTACCTTGGCTTTCAGCCATTAGCTGCGCTAAACGCTTAGTTTCTTCATCAATTCTAAATTGAATTCGAGTATCCATGTAAATCACCTAAAAATTAATGTTGTACGCACAAATGTTAGCACCAGGGTTGTGTCAAGGCAACTAACAAGTTGCTTAAACGGACAAAAAACAGTTGGCTTGCCTCACTTCGTTCGTTATTGTAGCCAAACTATTTTTTTGCCTCGTATTGAGGCGTTAGTGAGTCAATATGGAAGTTGCTGAAAGTTCAAGAATTCCCCGAAGAGCATTTGTTATCCTAACATTACAATTAGTCGCTTGGGTTTTAATCTCAATTTCATTCTTCGAGGATTACAGCACAGGAAATGATGCGGCTGGAGCTGGAATGGCTCGTGGATTTGCTGTTTTTTTTGTTGTTGTTCCATGTATGACTTTTATATTTTTTAC
The DNA here is from genome assembly GCA_913057925.1 of uncultured Colwellia sp. Lineage (GTDB taxonomy): Bacteria > Pseudomonadota > Gammaproteobacteria > Enterobacterales > Alteromonadaceae > Colwellia. Next base: position 883 of record CAJXPG010000003.1, read on the forward strand.
TACTTTTTACTTTTTAAAACAGAAGTTACCAACATGGTTTAGGTTTGTCTCTACATTTAACTACATATGCTTATTTATAACCTTTGCTGCGATAAACTGGTAATAAACTCACTAACAAGGCAATTAAACGGACAAAAAACAGTTGGCTTTTTTCTCATTCGTCGCTTATTTTAACCAACGATTTTATTGCCTTTTAATGTGGGCGTTATACACGCTAAGGATTGTTACCTCATGAATTGTATTTTTTGCGATATAGTTTCAGGGAAATCACCTTGCCATAGAGTTTGGGAAGACGCTGAGCATTTAGCCTTTTTATCAATATTCCCTAACACCAAAGGCTTTACTGTTGTGATTCCAAAACAGCATTATTCTAGTTATGCGTTTGAACAAGAAGACGAAGTATTGTCAAAATTAACGTTAGCTACAAAGAAGGTTGCACTTCTTCTAGATAAAGCACTCGATGGCGTAGCACGCACAGGGATGTTTTATGAAGGCTATGGAGTGGATCATTTGCATAGTAAATTGTTTCCGATGCATGGAACTGGTGAACAAGCTGACTTTCAGCTAATTGAGTCTAAAGTTGATAAGTTTTACGAAAACTATGAAGGGCATTTGTCATCTCACGATTATAAACGCGCTGATGATGATCAATTAGCACGACTTGCTGCTTATGTGCAGTCGTGCGAATAACAAGCTGCTTAGAGGGACACTTACAGTTTACTCGCGCGCCGCGTAGTTTAGCAAATTGTACTTAGCCGCTTTGCAAAACGTTCGCTTTCTTTCAAGGACAGGTGTATGTTTCAAAAGTTTTTAGTTTCTATTTGCCTTTGTATTTTTTGCTTTTCTGTTTCAGCTGAATCAATAATAGTGAATCAAGCCGAATTGGCATACGAAATTAAAGGTGATGGAGAAAACATCATATTTTTTGAAGCTGGTGCTATTTCAGGGATGTCAGGTTGGGATTCAATCTGGGGTAACCTTCCCCCAAATACCACTGCGGTAAGATATTCGAGAAGAGGCGAAGGGAAGTCCTCTTCTTGTGTTGGTGACTTAACATCAAGTGATTATGTTAGGGACGCTGAAGAGTTAATTACCTTACTCAAAATTAACAAACCCATCATTTATGTTTCTCATTCATATGGAGGGAAAATTGCGAGGGAGTTCGCAGCTAAAAATCCAGATAAGATTTCAGCTTTGTTGTTTGTCGATCCTAGTAACCCAAGAGATGTTGAAATTATCGAAAAACTAGATCCTATAAATGGAAAGGAATCTAATGAGAAGATGAAACAAACTGATATAAAAATGGGAGAGGAAAATAACTGGTGCTTAATAAATGACATTTGGGATAAAAAGCCTTCCTTAGGTTACGGTGATATTAAAAACATTCCTGTAACACTGATTGCTGGAGTGAAAAAATTTAAAAATCCAGAGCGCCTTTTTGACACAGATAAAGCACGTGAACTATGGGGTGAATTTCAATCAGAGTGGGTGCTTAAATTTCCAAAAGGAAAAGCGGTTATGGCTAATAAAAGTGGTCACTTTGTTCAAAATGATGAACCAGAATTGGTTATTACTGAATTAGAGAAGTTAATAATAAGAGTAAACGAAAACTAGTAAGCGCATTAAGACGGGACTGCTAATTTTACATAACCAATATTAAGAAATCTGGTTGTCTCATTTTCAATGATTGCAGCAACAACAACCCCAACGCCGAGTTTCTCAATATTAATTTTATGATTGATAATGTGCTTAAGGGCTACAACATCACTTGATGCTTGGCTAGCAGCAGAGCAAAAGATAATAAATAGTGTGATTAGTACAGTGGCCAGTGCGGACGTTGATTTCTTTTTAGTTGGAGTATTCATGTTGCAATTTCCTTTAGGTAGCACTTAGCTACAGCAAACTTTTTTAAGCTTGCTGGCTCTAAGTTCAAATTTCAATAATAGTGTGTTTCTAGGGTAGGGGGTTAGCTGTTTATCAATCTAGCTCAGTTCGGCTAAGCGCTGTTCAATTTTTTTAAGTAGTGGGCCAAACTTCTTTCTTGCCGCACGTTTATTGAGTAAGTATATGCCCACGATAAGTAGTACTAAACAACCATAATAAATGGTTAAGTGTTGATTGAGTTGTGGCAATCCAGTTTCGGTTACTGTACTACCCAAGGTTATCAGTACGATTGCCGTTGTTAACGGCGCTATGTACCACCAGACAATGGTTTCTAATAATTGCTTTTGTTGTGCTATTTTTTGTTTTTCACTCAGTAAGAAATCTTTTAAGCCGGTATTTTTTTGTGGCTTGATTTTTTTAGCACTGATTAATTTATAAGGAATAAAGCAACACGAGACTATCGCGATAACTAAACCTATGGTTTGCATAGCACTGACACTGGTAAACAAGCCATAAATCCATACTGGAATTAACAATACTGCGATGGCAATTTCTAATAGATCGCGGCGCTTTATTTCTTTATCTATCTTGGTTGTTTCTTTCTCTAACATAGCTATAACCTCACTAAGGTTTTCAGGTGTGGTAGAAGAGCTTATATTTTGTTGCCAGTCTTGTTTTAAATCATCGAGCTTCATCATTACTCTCCTATAAATTGGGTTTCAAATTCATTTTTTATGCGTTTTATTCTTGATCTAACGGCATTAGCGCTAATACCTGCGACCTCGGCACTGTCCTCTGAAGAGAGACCGTCAAGGTACATCATTAAAATACTAGCGTCGGTATCGTTTAAGCTGTTCATAAAAGAATTCAAGATATCTGCCTGACAGTTCTCCTGTGCTGGTTGGCTTTGTGTTAATACTTTATGCAAAGCAGACTGTTTTATTTCTTTGTGCTTAATTGAGCTACGTACAAAAGTGCATGCAGTATTAAGCGCCACTTTATAAACCCAAGTCTCGCGTTGAGCTTGCCCGTCAAAAGAGTCAAAACTGCGCCAAAGTTGCAACAATATCTCCTGATACATGTCATCAAATTCACCTGAGTGACAATAACGAGACGCAATGTAGCGAATGCGTCCTTGGTTATTTATAATCACTTGTTCAAATTCTTTATGCATATCGCTTTTATGTACCGCTGATGTGTTAGATATTTAGTTAGTCGATGAGAAAAGCACATTGTGTCACGGCTTTGTAAATAAAAGTTGTTTTTTGTTCGCGCAACCCACAGTTTACTGTGATCTTTCGATCGTTACTTATTGATATTTAAGTTGTTAACTTTATTTTATGTTATTTGAAAATAACCACCAATTGTATTGCATGCTTGCAACAAACCACTCGGTCGGTTATTATTTTAAGGGAAGTAATTAATTGAGAAGTAACCATGAGTGATGCAGAGCAAACCCGCCATAATATACTGACTGTGGCAGCGGATGAAATTCATCAGCACGGCTTTAAGGCGACTAGCTTGTCGGTTATTCTCAATCGCTGCGAAATCTCAAAAGGCGCACTTTACCACCACTTCACCAGTAAGCTCGAGTTGGGTTATGCGGTATTTGAAGAAATCTATACACCGATGTTTCTTGATGTATGGCAATCAGCTTTATCAGGCGATGATCCTATAGAGGGGCTTTGCAGTTTCTTTACTAGCATGACTGAACAAATGGCATGTAGTGAAGTGGTTTGTGGTTGTCCTTTGAATAATCTGTGTGAAGAAATGGCCAATGCCGATGAAGGTTTTCGATTACGTATTTTATCCATGCAAGAGCAGTTAAATCAGCTGATTGTTGACTCGCTCTCTAGAGTTGAAAGCGATTTACGCAGTGATTTGTCATACAGCCAAGTTGGTTATTTTATTGTGGCGACATTAAATGGCGCGACCAGTTTAAGTAAAAGCTCACGTAATAAAGTGCTGTTTGAGCAAGTTATTAATGAGTTATGTTGTTATATTCGAGCATTAAAGAATAACTCAACAGCAGTTAAATAACTTCCGTTTACCTTTTCTCACTCTTGCTAGCTCAAGATAACCCTTTATATTTCTGTCTTATTCCGGTTTACACTTTGGTAAACATTTTTATTATGTAGAATTTATTTCACAAACCGACCGGTCGGTGGTATCCTTTCGTCATAATAAGCAAACCGCTTGGTCGGTTTGTTGGTTGACTAAACTATTACACTTAACTATTCGCCAAATTTCTTTAAGGATCTTAACCATGCGCTCAATATTAGCAACAAGCCTGTTTGCTTTTGTTTTAATGACTGCCTTATCTAGCAGTGCCGTTGCTGCAATAACACCAACAGAAAATGCTTCGCCTTATGTGGTACTAAAAACGACAGGGACTAACCTCTTTTCTCGTATATCTGCTAATCAACAAGCCATTGAAAAATTCCCCCATATTATGCGCGATATTGTTGAAGAAGAATTAATGCCTTCAGTTGATTATCGCTACGCAGCGTATCGCATTTTGGGTAAACATTTGAAAAAAGTATCTAAAGAGCAGCGAGCTGAGTTTGTTGAGGCGATGCGTCATTATTTAGTGAGAACTTATTCAGTTGCTTTGGCAAAGTATCAGAATCAACAAGTGCTTTTTGAAGCAGATAAACCAACGAAAAATAAAAGAATTGTTGCGGTTAAAACTCAGATTGTTGAGCAAAATGCGCCAACCATTAATGTTGTTTTTCAGATGCGTAAAAACAAAAAGACGGGTCAATGGAAAGCATATGACATTGTTGTTGAAGGGATTTCGTTATTAACCACTAAACAAGCAGAGTTAAATAAAAAAATTGCTAAGCAGGGTATAGATCACGTCACCCTAGAATTAGTGGCACTAGCCAAGTAACCAAGCAATTTGTCACTTGAAAACCGAAAACCGAAAACCGAAAACCGAAAATTGAAAAACCAGTAGCCCTTGTTATTTCCCTTTAGATGATTACTTAAGTACATGCTTTACCATTAAGTAATCATCTTTTTTTAATTTATGCCTGTTACTTTAATAAATTACTATCCCTTCTTGTTGTAAATAAAATGTAAACTCCTTAAGCTTAATATTCTCTTAAATAAACTGACCTAAAAAGTTCGTAGTAACAGATGAAATTAACCATAGCATTACTGTCCTTTGCCATACTTTTCGGCTGCTCAGGTGAGGGTAGCTCAGGTGAAGATAAATCTAATCAGTTCGTAAACGAAAGCACAAACAAGGAGTCTAGGGGGGAGGGGATTTTTGGTAAGAAGGAAGAAAAAAACTATGTGATTTCTTCGCCACTTGAAGGTGTGTTAGTAAGTGACGGAAAACCACTCGCTAATACTAAAATTATTCGTCGCTTACGCTGGAATGGTAATGAAGAAGGTATTTTTGATGAGTTTGTCACTGATGATAACGGCTATTTTGATATACCTATTCACGAAGAGTTCTTAGCATTAGGGAAGTTAACTGAGTTTGTTGGCACCATAACCCTATATGTTGACTCAATTAATGACGATAATTTTTTTTACCATACCTCAAAGCGAAGTGCAGAAATTTATTCTGATATCAAAGAGCCCTTATTAGAACTTGTCTGTGATATGGCCCAAGAAGAAGCCTTGGTCGATATCTCCCGAGTTGGGATTTATTCTCGCTGTAAATGGAAAGGGTTGTAGCGTGATTAAATTCGGTGAGAGTTGTGATTACTCTTTTTATTAGCTTGAAACTGAATTTATTAACTTTGTAAAATCAATTAACTAATAATTGTAAATAACATGTAAAATGTTTAAGCTTGCTGTTCGCTTATGTAAACTTACCTAAAAAGTGCGTGGCAGAAAAACATGAAGTTAACCATAGGATTATTGTCCTTTATCATACTTTTGGGGTGCTCAGGTGAGAGTAACTCAAGTTTTGATAAGTCAACTCAGGCAATGAATGAACCGGAAAACAAGGAATCAAAAATGTTAGGGATCTTTGGCAAAACGGAGCATGAAAATTATACCGTTTCATCCCCCCTTGAAGGTAGGCTAATTAAGGGTGGTAAGCCTATGGCTAATACTAAAATTATTAGACGACTTCGTTGGAATGGAAATGACGAAGGAGTGGTTGATGAATTCCTCACTGATGATAAAGGTTATTTTTCAATCCCTGCCCGAGAAGAATTGTTATCGTTAGGGAAGTTGACTCAGTTTGTTAGTAATGTAGAGCTATTTTCTGAGTCAGAGTCCGATGAGAATTTTTTCTGGTACAGTAACAAATTTAGTGGTGAAGTCTATTCTGACTTTGAAACCCCAATCAAAGAACTCGTCTGTGATATCAGTGATAAAGAGAGCCGCGTGGAGTTAAAACACGGAGCTATTTTTTCTAAGTGTAAGTGGCAAAAAAGTTAAATAAAAATCTAAGGAATAGAAAATGGCAAATGAATTGCAACCCCATCAAGTAGCAAAAATAGCGGAAGAAGTTTATGATGTTAATTCCGGTAATCTAAGGGCTTTTAAGGCATTCCTCTCCAATGGCTTATTCTCGCAGAAAGATAATTCAACCTTAAAACTCAATGCAACAGTGGGCGGAAAGCTTCTTCTTTCTGCACAAGATGGTTTTGGTGTTTGCGCTATGGGCGGAAAAGGTTATGAAAAGGATGTATTCCTTATTTTTCGAGGAACGACTACCGCTAATAATAAAGCTGACTTTGTTACAGATGGCAATATTGGCCTAACTAGATCTAGTTCAGGCCATATGGTGCATGTTGGATTTAACGATACTTTTACTAGCATGTTACCGCAAATCAGATCCTTTTTAGCCAAGAATAAAGTCACTGGTACAGTGCACTGCATCGGACACAGTTTGGGCGGCGCAGTCGCATCGCTTGCGGCAGATTGGTTAAAGAAAAAAGCAGGTAAAAGTGTCAAGTTATACACCTTTGGTGCCCCGCGAGTGGGTACTTACTTTTTCGCAAAAAGTACTACTGATACGCTAAAGGTAGAGAATATTCACCGAGTTTATCATCAGACTGATCCTGTACCTATGGTTGCATTATTTCCATTTATGCAGGCCCCATATAATTCAAGCGGGCATTTCATATCCTCATCAGAACTGGTTTTTAGTGGTGCGGCTCATAAAATGGGGAAGTACATTGACTCAGTGAGAAGTAAAAACTGGACGGCACTTAATAGTGTTCCAGATGAGCCTTATGACGTTGAGTGGGCAATTGAACAATGGTTAAACTCTAAAAGGTATACTAATGCAGACTCTCCAACCTTTTTACGCTGGGCTGAGTCGGCACTTATTTATGTACTTAAGAAGATTGGCATAAACGTTGTTGCAGCATTACAAGGTGCAGTGATGGGTATTTCTACCTTGGCAGATAAACTTGCGTATATACTCTCTAAAGGTATAGATTTAGCTGATAATATTAGCTATTGGGTAATTCGTTTTATGCGCCGAATTATGCAAGCTTTAGGCATGAAAGTCGCCGAGAAAAAAGAAGAGTTAACTCGAAGTCTTATTCGTACTGCATTGTTACGCTTAACTAGAAAAAACTACGATAACGCACAACGCGCTATTCGCAAGATTTAGCTTGAAGCCTGTGAATAGAGTTCGTTGTACTAGGAGAAGCAAGTGATAATACTTAAGTTATTTGCTTCTTTATTACTGCTTGCTTGTATTTTTGTCGGCACAAAAAAAGCCGATGCTAAAACCCATAACCCTAATCATCGCCCGTTAGCCGAATATATGACGGGTTTTATTTTCACCTTTGGTGGTGTGTGGGGACTGTATGCATTGTGGTGGTAATGTTATGTGTAAACTTTATTGTGTGGTTTATTTAATTTTAACGCCATTAATATAAGTTCTGCTCAGCGGATAAAATTCTAAATCCGCTGTTAAAGCTATTATTAAGCAGCTAAAATCTCTGCACTGATTATTTCTAATGCTATAAACTCAATGAAAAAGAAGACTTTATTAGTCACCGAAGCTGTTAACAATTTACTTAGTAACAGTGCGGTTCCTGCAACACTAACCATTGAACAGTGCGCCAAAGCTTTAGCTATGAGCATGACATCTTTTCGTCGTAAACTCAGTCAAGAAGAAACAAGCTTTAAACTTATCCAAAATAAGTTTTTAAATGAACTTTGTGTTGATGCCTTATTAACTAAACAAGTAAGTATTGATGACTTAGTGGTGAAGCTAGGTTATTCAGAACGTGCTACTTTTGAACGCGCTTTTCGTCATAAATTTGGTATTTACCCTGTTCAGTTTCGCGAGCTTGCACAAGTAGGGAGTGACAAGCATTATCAACAGAGTTTGATTGCAATTGCTCAAGAAATGCCACCATTACCAAAAAGCTGTCAACAATTGCTAAAAGAGGTTGAGCAAGACAGTTTTGATATGCAAAGAGCCATTGATATTGTTAATGCTGATCCCATTTTTACTGGCAGAGTGCTAGGGCTTGCCAGTAAAGCTATTTATGGTAAAACGCCAAAAGATATTCAAGAAGCGGTAAGTCGGAATCTCGGGGTAAATACCGTGGTTAATTTAGCCGTGATCTTTGGTGTTAAAGATGCACTAGCCGCGCATGTAGATCAGCAAGTTATCACCCAATGTACTGATGCTTTTTTAATAGCACCTAGTTTTTTTCAATTGATGCGTAAAGAACTAAAAAATAAAGTAAAATTTGATGTTGTTACGTGTGAGCAAGTACTGGTGTTTGCTTTGTTGGGTATGTTATTGCTTTGTCATAAAAAAGCCCTAAAACATCAGCTGGTATTGCACTCTATACAAGGGGTTACTCACTTAGATTCTCTCAACCATCATATCATCGAAACAATGGGGATTAGTATCTATGGTGCTTCAAGTGTGATGTTATCTTTGTGGCATATTGATGCCAGTATTATTAAGCAGTTGAGTCGCTTAGATAAAATTAGTCAGAATAACGTTGCCACTAACAAGGAAGATGATTACTTATTATTTATGCTTTCATGTCTCTATTTTGTCGCAACAAAGCAGCAAGACTATAGCGAGCTAGAGCAAAAAGCTGAATTATTGGGGCTTGATAATTTTGCCGCAATAAAAACACTGTTAATGAATTACTAATAGTGATTGGCATAACGGTTATGCGTGGCTATATATTTAGAGGTAGATAAAAAGTAACTTTCTCAGCCACTCTTTTATAAGAGTAGGGGGCTGGCTGAGAAAGTTTTTAATGGGCGAGCATTAATTTGGGGATTTACTTGTCGTTATCGCTTTAACGCTAAGTTAAGTTAAGTTAAGTTAAGTTAAGTTAAGTTTTTTAAGTGACGGCGCGAAATTAGCACTAAAGCAAATAGAGATAATGCGAAAGTTGACGGCTCAGGGATATCGGTTACTGAAGTATCGTTTAGTTTAAATAGAGAAACATTATCTATTAAGCCACCAACAGAGTTTTGTTTACCAAAAGCGGCAAAACTTAAATTCATCGACTCAGCTTCAGCAGTCAACACAATTGATTGCACAGTCCAATCAGGTTTGTTTTTTCTTTCACCGTCAACACTTAGGGCGGTATCCATGGTGAAATCAAATGCTAAATCTTGATCGTACCAAAAGACATTGATGCCATTATCGTTTCTTTTATTCGTTCTGGGCTTATATGAGAACTCTAATAAATATTGTGCGCCCAAGGTTAATTGTTCAAGGGATTGTGTCATTGCAGCATTAGATGAACCACGAGGGTGGGAGTCTAGTTCAATATGCTGGTTACCATCAGCCGATGTTGTTACGATATTTTTTTGCAGCTCTATGCCATTACCTGCGCTTGTTACCCACCCAGGCAATGCGTAGAATACATCCCAGCCGCGCTTTTTGTGAGAAAAGTCTTGTAAGTCTGTATTGTGTACCAGACCTTGAGACGAAGAGTTATCAGCGAAAACTACTTGTTCAAAGCTGCCATTGGTGATCAATGAAGCATGAGTCGATATGCTGGAAAACAGCAAAGCGCTTGCAAGCAGTGATTTAGAGGTTCCTTTAAACATTATAGTTCTCCTAATAATAAATTTAATGATAAGAATTATAATGATACGAACACATTGAATATATGGCTAAACTGTCCAGTTTGATCATTTCACTTTATTTTATCTAAACGTTAACTGTTATACGCTGTTAATCCAGTTGAGTTAAAATGCGTCTGTTTTATAAACCAAATTGAAAATTTATTTTATGATTACACTTTATTATATACATGATCCTATGTGCAGCTGGTGTTGGGGCTATCGTCCAATCTGGGATGCATTACAGCGAGCCTTACCAAATGTTGTTGATGTTGTGTATGTTGCTGGCGGCTTAGCAAGTGACTCAAATGAAGCAATGCCCAAGGCGCAGCAACAAATGATTCAACAACACTGGCGAACTATTGAGAGTAAGTTAGGCACACGGTTTAACTTTAATTTTTGGCAAGAAAACACGCCAAGACGCTCAACGTTTAATGCGTGCCGAGCGGCAATTGCAGCAGATAAGCAGGGCTATCAAGCTCAGATGGTAGATGCTATTCAGCAAGCGTATTATTTGCGTGCGTTAAACCCTTCAGATGTTGAGGTCTTGATAACTTTAGCGAAAGAATTAAACGATAATTCAGCTGATTTTAATCTGGCAGCATTTATTAATAGCATTAACTCTGAAGATGTCGAGCAAGAGCTGCAAAAGCAAATTTCGCTTGCTCGGGCATTATCTCAACAAGGCTTTCCATCATTAGTGCTTGAGGTCAATGGTAAGCGTCAAGAAATACCGGTGAACTATACTGATCACCACATTACTCTGGATTTAATACAAGAGATCATTAACGGTAACTCATAATATCAAGTCCCTATCTTATTTAGGGCAGGTGAAACTGTTAAACAAAAAAGCGATGCTAGGCATCGCTTTTTTGTGGTTATGATTAAGGACAAGATTTACATTTGCCACGCATAGCTGAACTTGGTAAATACTGCCCGTTCATCTCGCGTCAACTCAGCTAAGCTATCATCTTGAAAGCCGCCGTCTGAGTAGCCGACAAAAAACAGTGTTTGCGGGTTAATTTTATAGGAGTAAATTAGTTGGCTTGAGAAGAATTTATCGTTTTCATCAGGGCGATCTTCTATGTCGTCATAATCATACAAGTCTGCATCTCGGGCAATATCAGTATATTGCAGTACGAGCTTTAAGCGGCTGCGCATGCTGAATTGGTAACTTAAACGAATGTCAGCTTGGTGTGCGGTAAATAAGCGCCCGTCATCAACATCAAGGTGAGAATAATTGTAATTGATGCTGGCGTTGATATGACGATTAACATCCCATTCGGTAAATGCTTCAACCAATACGCCATCACCTAGTTGCGTGTTGGCATAATCTATTTGCTTACCTATGCGAAAGAAGCTACCTATTTGTGTATTGGCAACGGGTTTCATTTCCGCATACATCATAAACTGAGTTTCATCGAAGTATTGCTCGTCGTAAAGTTTCTCTCTATGGACAACACCAAAGTTAGTGAAAAACTGCTTTTGGCCTTCTAATGTGCCGTGAATCTCATATTCTTGTTCTAGCATCTTGCCGTCTTGGTCGTGGGTTTTATCCCAATCACCAAAATAGCCCCACTGAGTTAAGGTATCGTCACTATCACCGTAGTATGTTCTACGGCCACCTAACACAACTCGCTCAATATTAGCGCGAGACTGAAAACCTAAGTCAGCGCGGAAATCCTCACCAATATTGGTGTAACCGGCTCTTAAATTGTAATCTCGGGTGCTGTGTTCATAATTGACACTAAAAGCGGTATCTCGTTGTTTTTCAGTGACATCGTAATCATCGATGATCATTTGTGGGTTTTTACTATCGGATTGCGCCACTTGGTACTCAATAGTATCTGCCTGACTAAGCCAGTAGGTACCATCTAACGAGACTAACGTGTTGTGATACTCGTCATTTTGACGATGAGTCATTAAAACACCGACGTTACTGCGTTCGCCCACATCCATTTTGTAGCGGCCAATGGCAACATTAGATGATTCATCTAGGGTCGCAACGTCTGAGCCTTGATTACCCGGCATTAAAAATGAAGTGTTATTATCGTTCGCTATCATTAAGCCATAACTGTGACCATCATTTTTACCGGTTAACTTAACACCACCATCTGGATCGGCAATGTTACGGGTATGCACAAAATTAAAGTTTGTGGTGTCAAAATAAGAAGCACCATCTAAGAAGAAGGGTCTTTTTTCAGGATAAAATAAAGAATAAGTATTGTTAACGTCTAATTGACCAGCATCGGCTTCTACTTGAGAAAAGTCTGGGTTTAACGTGGCATTTAATACGATATCTTGCGTTAAGCCCCAGCGAACATCGAGTCCTGGCTCTACCTCAATATCACCATTGTCCCACTCACCAGGCACATCAGGCTTTTCATCAGCTCTTGAAACGGTAAGGGTTGGCGTTAACTGGAAATTTTTACCGGGTTTTATGTTTTCAAACCCCTCAACTTGATGAAATTGGCAAAGATTGCATTTAATGTTTCTATCAAAGATGTTTGTTGCCATTTGAAAGTTAACATCACGTGGGTAGTTTCGCCAACCAGCAATATTCCATACCAGTTTATCATCTGAATCAGGAAAGCGTAGCGCACTAAAAGGGATGCTGATTTCAACAACATAACCAAAATCAGTGATTTGTCCGGCACTATCCCAAATAGCATCCCAAGAGCTGTCTTCATCCCAACCATCGGTGTCATCCATTCGAACGTCTGCTTGAGCACCTAACGGATTGACAAAAAATTCATAACCACTGCGTTCATCATTGAAAGTATCAACTATGATGGCAACATTATCATCTGACCAAAGGCTGTCTCTATCTCTTAACGAGGCTCTGATTTCTTCAGGGTTTGGATCATAAGCGATAAAAGCGACGTTAAAAGACTTGCCATTTTCATAGAAAAACACTTCTGTTTTTACCGGAGGTGCCGTGCCTTCTCCCGGGTTGTTTTCATACTTTAGTTCCATTTTTGTCGCCGTTTTCCATACGGCTTCATCCATTTTGCCATCAACCTTGATGACCGCTTTGTCATGCGTTAATTGAAAGTGTTCACGCTCGCCTTCTTTAGCGGATAAACTAAGAGGCAGGCTGCAAGCGATGAGTAATAGAAAAGAGTGGCTAAGTTTTTGGCTGTGTTTCTTCAAAGACATAGAGAGGTTTTCGTTTTATTTATTTTTATTACTGTTATTGTTGCTTTTTGGCGACAAATGGTTTGTTTCTAGATGTAACAAAAAGTAACAATATGACATGTTTGCTCTCATCACTGTTGCTTCTTCTCAATATAACTACGACTTGTATCGTAGTTAAGGGCGATTAATTTTTTTTGCTAACTTACTGCTTTTTGCGAAGAAAAACCCCAAACTGGTATTAAATATTTCCTTAAAAACACTTTTTAAACCCTTGCTTTTGAGCTCAATAACTTATTGCACATTAGATGTTAGTTTATTGATTAGCACTGTTGTAATAAACTAGTCAACCCTAGGTAAGCCTATATTTAACAGTAAGTTGGTCTGCTGGTGTTTTATTGTCTTTGACTTGGCTGATCGACTAACGCCACTGTTTGTGACCAAAATTGACTCGATATTTTACTGATTGCATTTGATTCAGCATTGATAACGATAGCAAAACCAATATCTAGATCAGGAGAGTAACCTATGTCTGCTCGAAAACCAGCTACCCAGCCTGAATGATAAATAATCGGTAAGTCGTTAAATTGGTAAATACGCCAACCATACCCGTAGTGAGCATCTGTTAAATGATCACGCCAAAACCGGCGGCGTAAGTCTTTCTTGGTTTTTATTCTTGGTATGGTGATTTCTGCTAAGAGCTCAGGGGAGAGAATATTAGGTTTATGACCTAAGTTGGCAATAAGCCATTTTGCTAAATCGCTAATACTTGCATTGACACCGGCGGCAGGGGCTACTTTGTAAAAATCAGGCGTTACTTTCACGGTACGCCAAATGTACTTTTTAATATCACGCCCGTGTTTATCTTTTTTGCCTGTTTTCACGCGTTTTCTTAGAATATGAGGTTTTGCAGTGTTTTCTTGTTTTTTAAAAGCATCAATACCCACTGAGGCATGGGTCATATTTAACGGTGAAAATACCCGCTCTTGTAATAAATTGGAATAACTTTTTTGCTGACTTGCTTCTATAGCCGGTTGTAATAAACCGTAAGCAATGTTTTGATAACCATAACATTTTTCTGGCTGACAAATTGGAGTGATTCGATCAAAACGACTGATAATTTTTTCCATACTCCAGTTTTCATGTAGCAGGTTATCGTAAGCATTTGGCATCAAGCCCGATGAGTGACTGAGTAAGTGTTTAAGTTGTATTTTATCTGCTGCCCCTTGCGTTGCTAACGCAAAGTTAGGTACATACTTGGTAATTGGATCAGAAAGGTTTAATTGCTGCTCTTGGGCAAGCATTGTGGTAATAGTTGCTGCAAAGGTTTTAGAGACGGATGCGAGCCTAAAGACAGTGTGGTTATTCACTCGAGCAGATTGTGCTATGTCGGTATAACCAAAGTTTTCTAGCGCGACTATTTTTCCGTCTTTTACTATGGTGTACGCACCACCCGGGATACTGTAATGGTTCAGTTGTTCATCAACTTGAGCTGAAAATTTTTCATTAAACTGTTTGATATTACTTGATAAAGCAGGGAGGGATAAGAGTGCTGCAAGTAAAATACAGGTATATCGAGAAAGCATAAAGGGCTCTTTAGGATGAGAAAAGGCGGCAATTCTAGCGATAAAGACAATAAATAAACAGTCACGCTAGCAAAATAGCGACTCCAAACAGTACAAAATTCTGAACATAATAAGGAACTTGGTTATAATCATCGCACTTTAGTGACGTAAAAAATATTGATGGACAAAGACCCTATGAACAATACTCAGGAAAGCAACAAGGTATTAACTGACTTTTTATCTGAAACGAAAACCACTCAAATCATTTGGGCACTGCAGGATAAAGCCAGTGAAGATTGGGTAGTGCTTGATTCTCCAAGCTTTGAAGAAACCGAGGTGATGCCGCTTTGGTCTAGTGCTGAATTAGCACAACAGCATTGTATTGATGAGTGGAGTAACTATACCCCAGCACAAATAGCTGTCGCTGACTGGTTTGAATTTTGGCTAGAAGATCTTAATGATGATGGTGTTATCGTTGGGGTAAACTGGCAAGGTGATGATGAATGCTTAGAAATGGAATTAAGTGAGTTTACCCAAGCACTGGCAGAAATTGAATCGTTGAAATAACGGTTTAACTAAAGCATCGACAACGAGTTGCCGATGCTTTACTAATTTTTAAGTTAACTAACTTAAAAATTAGTGACTGTGTAAGCGGTTATCTAATGCGTTACCGGTTTTAATCAAGGTGGTATTTGGCGTCCCTTTAAAGCATGCCATTACCCAAGGAAAAGCGTTAGTGACATAATAACCGTACTGGCCATCAACGGTTTTGCCATTACATTCATCTAAATCGCCAAGGCCTTCAACGTACTCATAATCACCACGGAACTGGCCGTCATAATTATCGCTATTAATTAAGCCAATACCTGCTTCTGGTGTTTGGTAATTAGTTATATCAGCTCTTTTTCCCGATTTTAAACGATAGCTTGAGCGCGCTTTTTGTGCGATACCATTTTCTTCAAAACAACTGCCGTAAACCGGGAAACCGTCCGCAGCAAAGCCAATAACAGGAGAGGCTAGAGTTAAAATTCCGCAATCTTGTTCAAACATTGCCATAGGGTTTGCGTGGTAGTGATAAGTACCGTCGGGTTGAGCGTGAGCGTTATGTTCATCAGTGCCAAATCGGTTATAAGTAGACATCGCATCATAACGCCAAGGATGATCAATTTCATCGCCGCCACAACCAATACGCTCTTCTCCTAAAGGCTCATTACCAGCACCAAAACAGGCGGCAGGTAACATATCTAATAAAACGCCATTGAGCATAATAGCGTTGGTCGTCTGTAAAGATAGTGCAGTACTAGTATCTGCCATTATTGGTAGCGCTGATACTCGATAAGCTCCTGTTTGTTCTGCAACATTTGTGGCAAAAGCTGCGCTGGCATCATTAAAATTATGATTAGGGATTTCATTTACAGTAAATAAACACTCATCGCCACTGCGACTAATAATGACAGAGCCATTAAAATCTGCTGCGTTTTGAAGGTCAGTGACGCTTGATTGATATTGACCAACATACTGTGAACAAGAGCCATTTCTGTTGGTAAATAGCGTGTCGGTGATATCTGTTGCATCGCTGTTACTTGAAGCGAGCAAATCAGCTTCAGGGTCAACTAAAATGACTTCATCGTCAGAGCCGCCACAAGCAGAAAGAGTTGTGATTAAGGCACTGGCAGTGATTATCGCTAAAGTATTATTTGAAAGAGTCAGCATTTAAAGTTCCTTCTATTAAATTAACTACACCTTAGTCTAGTTCTAACGTTTAAGAAATAATTTTATAGCCGTTTGTTTTAATTGCTAACGAATTAGACAATTCAATCAATAATCAGGTGAAATTTCAGATGGTAGCTCTAAAGGATTAATCTAGTAGTGTGGGGGAGCGTTAAACGCTATAAGGTTCGATGAAAAATAATCTAAATACTCAGTAAACCAGGTATTTTTAATACTTCTCTTTTTAATAGCTTTGCCGCTAATTCTGAAGAAACTTGATAAAACTCCTTGGTATATTCTTCAGCATTCAAATATTCTTTTATCTTCTTTTTGATCTTGCATGGGTTACTGCACTCTAAGGAGAATGCTACTCGGTATTCGCCAATGGTTTTTTCAGACAATGCTTTAGCATATTCAACAGGGTTTTCTACGGTGCAACCAATCTTTACCACGTCAGAGAATAAAGAGTGTGTCATTACATAGACATTACCTAGAGAAATATTCGTTGTTTGGGTCGCTAGCTTTTCAGAGTTTTGCATGAGCTTGGGCATCCAGTTGCGTTGAGCTTAAATCGTGATTTACGGGGTGCAGTATACCTTTAATCGCTTGGGTAAGTCATTCATTAGTAATTTTACTAACTTCTATTTGCTGTGTATATCGTATACAATGCTGTCGTTGTAGTAGTGAGGATTACAGAATGAAAGCAAAAGGTTTTACGTTAATTGAGTTGGTAACTGTTATTGTTATTTTGGGGATAGTTGCCGTGACTGCGCTACCTCGTTTTATGAATTTGACTCAAGATGCCCATGATAGTGTCGCCCACGCTAGCTTTGCTTCATTTGAAAGTGCTGTTGATTTATACCACAACTGTTGGTTAGCTAACGCTTCCAAGGGGCATGTAAAAGATCTTGCTTGTTTTGGTGAGGGGAATATAGACTCATCCATAACGGGCTTCCCTTTAGGGGAAGATACCGCAGCCCATGGTAATGAGGGGCAGCAGCTAACAGGCGGTTACTGTAAGCAATTATGGCAAGGTTTAATGGATGAAGATTTTAGCATTGATATTCACGCAGATGCTTCGTTCAATAAAGATAATGATATTATTTATTGGTATTATGGTGGCGCGGTGACAGATCCTGATACCCATTGTTATTTCAATTATATTGCTGATAATCCAGCTAAAGGCCAAGAGAATTGGCAGATGCGTTACTACCCAGGTACTGGTGTTGTCGCTATAGGCAAGGCTACTCTCGGCTAGTGCTGTTCAAATAATTCAACTCAAAGCTCAGAGCCCCCGCTATACTTATAAAAGACTTTAACTTTTAGGGTAATTTAGTGCGCGCTTTGCAATTTATTTTACTATTTTTTCTTAGCTTTAGTTCCCATGCTTTTAGTGACGATACTATTGTGCTGCCACTTAATGATTGGCCTAGCCAAAGGCTACTTTCTACAATAGTGGGTGATAAAATTGAGCAACTTGGTTTCTCAGTTGACTACCTACCCATAAGCTCGAGTAATCAGCTAGGGGCATTAAGAAAAGGCTTTATTCATATTCAAGTAGAAACTTGGCAAACTTATGGTGATGGCGAATACAGTAAGGCGTTACAAAAAGGTTATATCGAAGATTTAGGTTTGCACTCTGCATTTGGTCGAGAAGATTGGTGGTATCCAGAGTATGTTGAACAGCTTTGTCCAGGTCTACCTTCATGGCAAGCATTAAAAGCCTGTGCAAGCATTTTTAGTGACGGTAGCCGAGGAAGTAAAGGTATTTATTATACTGGCCCATGGAACTATCGAGATGCCGCACTCATTCGTGCATTAGAATTAAACTTTGCCATAGATCGACTAGCCAATGCAGAGCAACTTTTACAAAAGCTACTTCAAGCGAAGAAACATCAAAAACCTATCGTAATGCTGCACTGGAGCCCTGACTGGGTTGATTTGAAAATTAAAGGAAAATTTGTTGAGTTCCCTGAATTTGAACCTGGTTGTGAAAATGATCCTGCTTGGGGAATAAACACTCGGATGTTATATGATTGTGGTAATCCGAAAGAAACCTTGATAAAAAAGACTGCTTGGCCAGGGGTTAAAGATAAGTGGCCTTGTGTATACGCGTTGATGAAGCAGGTTAACTTTACTGCAGATATGATCTCAATGGCCTCCTCTTTATTTGGTGTAGAACAAAAAACAGAGCAGCAAGCGAAGCAAATTTGGCTAGATAAATATGCTAAGCAAAGCAAAGCTTGGTTGGAATTTTCTTGTCCAGAAACTCAATAAGCTCCTCGCTAGATAATCTTTATACTCAGCGCTGTTCTTTGGTGCAAAGTTTACTGCTATAATTAGCGCCACTATTTCCCGCGTCAGCCGTACCTTAATGTCCTTTTCAACGCTTAAATTATCTCGTCAAATTTTAACTACCCTCAATGAACTGGGCTATGAAAAGCCGACAGCGATACAAAGCAAAGCAATTCCTGTTGTTTTATCAGAACGTAACTTGATTGCAGCTGCGCAAACAGGAACCGGAAAAACAGCAAGTTTTGTCTTGCCATTGCTAGAGCAAATTAACAATCGCTATAAAAAACAGCATAAAAAACTCCGAGGTAAACGCATTAGGGCACTTATTCTCGTGCCTACGCGAGAGTTAGCTGTGCAAGTTAATGAGAGTATTGAGCAATATGCAAAGCAGTTAGAGATAACGTCAATGGCAATGTATGGCGGTGTTGATTCGCAACCGCAAAAGCAACGCTTAATTTGGGGCGTTGATATTGTTGTTGCAACGCCAGGTCGCTTACTTGATATGGCCCATAAACGTGCACTACATTTTGATGAATTAGATATGTTAGTGCTTGATGAAGCCGATCGTATGCTCGATATGGGCTTTATTGATGATATCAATAAAATCATTGAACGCTTGCCTGACGAAAGACAAAGCTTGTTATTTTCGGCAACGATGTCTCAAGATGTTCGCGCATTAGCCAAGAGAGCTATTTACAAGCCAGTTGAAATAACTGTTGCTGCTGATAAAACCTCAAAGGCTAAAATTGAGCAGTGGTTAGTAACCGTTGATAAAAGTAATAAGTCTGCTTTATTAAGTCATTTGATACAAACACAAAACTGGCAGCAGGCCCTCATTTTTATTGAGACTAAACATGGTGCGGCAAAGTTAGTAAGTCAGTTAGATAAGCGCGGTATTAGCGCGGAAAGTATTCATAGTGGCAGAACACAAGAGATTCGAGAAAAAATTCTTGGTGATTTCAAATCAGGGAAAATCCGATTTCTTGTCGCTACAGGGATTGCCGCTCGAGGAATCGATATTGGTGAGTTATCGCATGTGATAAATTACGACTTACCAGCGCAAGTCGATGATTATATTCATAGAATTGGTCGTACTGGCAGGGCTGGAGCATCTGGTGAAGCGGTGTCTCTGGTGTCAAAAGATAATTTTAGAGAGTTGTGTGCGATAGAAAGCCGTTTAGGGCATATTATTGAACGAAAAGAGTTTGCTGAGTTCCCAGTGAAAAAGACCGTACCGGTATCTATTTTAAACTATGTACCAAAAAACAAGCGTTCATAAACCAACGCCCAATTTACTTGCACCCAATTAACCAGTACAAAATAAAGTAATCGTTAGAGGCTGTTTAACAGCCGCTAATCAAACAAGCATACAACTACATCAAATTTTAGGTTTCTACATGATAAATAATGATATTTTACGTCGAATTCGTAATACCTTTGCTTTAACTGATGAGCAAATCGTGGCAGTCTCTGCTTTAAGTGGCAGTGACATTACTGAAGAGAAATTATCTTGCTTTTTTAAAGAAAAAGATGATGCAGCTTATATTCAATTAACGGATGAAGCATTAGCTAGTTTTTTAAATGGCTTCATTACTGAGAAAAGAGGCCCAAGTGACGGTCCCGTGCGCGCAAATGAGCAGCAGCTAAGCAACAATATGATTTTTAATAAGTTAAAGATAGCGTTAGCGTTAAAAGCTGATGAAGTTATTACTATCCTTGAGCTAGCAGAAGTAGGCTTAGGTAAATATGAGTTAAGTGCATTTTTTAGAAATGTAAACCATAAACACTACCGTGAGTGTTCTGACGATGTATTATCAGCTTTCTTAAAAGGGTTACAACTGCAAGCGAGTTAAACAAGAGAAAAAGGAATTTAGTGGCATTATTAACTACAGCCTTAATTGTCATGATAGTGTCACTTTGTCGTCATCTAATTTTCATATAGCTTTTTTACATTGCTTATCTACTTTAGCAATGAGGAGCTATGATGAGTAAGCACAACGATGACTGGCAAGACTTGGATTTATTAGATGATATTGACGAATTGCAAGGCGGAGATACAAGGACGAGATCTAAAAGTAAAATGCGTAAACGCAAGTGGCGTGAAATAGAAACTATCAAAGAGCAGCGCCGCTTAAGAAGAGATTTAGCTGACTTTGAACAATATTCATACTAACGCTAAAAAACGATTTCAATAAAAGCCGAGAGATGTTTCTACTCGGTTTTTTTATGGAAAATTTTCACATTCTTTTTGAGTAACTTGTTTAAGCTGATAGAATTGCGCCATCTTAATATCCAACAAAAGTTAACATAATTATGTCTAAGTTTTTCTTTAAAGGCAGGCAAGATGTCATGGGCAACTATGGTAAAACTGGCTTTAGTCCGAAGCGAAATGAGAAAGTAGGAAGTGCTGCGCATCCGTTATCCTTAGTAGTAACGTCAACTGCTCGTCAGTTAGAGGTTGAAGAGCTGCTAAAAGCTAACCAGCTTTTTGCTAATATTGACCTTGATGAAACGGGCACTGAAGATATCAGTCAACTTGATGTTGCACTTAATATCCCCAAAACTCAGGTGTTTGAAAAAGTACCTGAGCGAAATGCACCTTGCTCTTGTGGTAGCGGTAAAAAGTACAAAAAGTGTTGTGGCTAACATAACAATAAACTCCCCCTTGAAATAAAGGGGAAATGAAAATGGCAGGTAAGAAATTTACCTGCCATTTTTTTGTTTATGATTTTGCTTTATCACTATCTGGCATTCCTACCTTTGTAAAGCAATGTTATTATTGTGTTTAAACATGATACAAATTGATACATTCGCTTAATTTGTGTTACGTCTATTTTTTCAATGCTTAGTTAGTATTACGGTTATCAAATAAAGACGTTCACAGGGATATTATGAAAATTTTAACAAAAACAACCGTAGCAAGCTTAGTCGCCGCCAGTGTACTTTTAACCTCTTTTTCAGCAACTGCTGATGTTGAAAGCCAAGAAACAAAAAACAGCCAAGCAGAGCAAGCTGTTAAAAGTAACTCTGACAATAAGTCACCAGCAAAAAGCAGTGCTGAACAACAAGCCACTGAAAATGTTAAAACGCCAGTTAAAGCGACAGAAGAAGGTGAAGTAAGCACCGACAAAACTGAGCAACAATCGTCAAATAAAACAGTTGATGAAAACGGTGATGTCAGTATTTGTATTGGTGATTGTGATGGTGAAAGTCATCAATCACATAGCTGTGATGATGAAGATGAGTCTTGTGAGGAAGTTTATCGCTTCTTTAAAAATCGCCGCGACGGGTTTTATGTTGACGTAAGCGCCGTGAGTAGTGTCGGTGATGATTATGCTTTCTCAAATCAAGACGATACTGAATCAGAATTTGATGTTGCCATTAGTTACCGAGTACAACTTCTGGGTTTATTTATGGAATCTCCCGGCATTAGCACTAGACGCATTCAAGGTATGTACTCTATGCCAGCTTGGGGATTAAATTTTTATAATAGTGAAGACTATTCATTTGACTTGTTTTATCAATATTCAACACGTGGCATTGAAGGCTTAGAAGGTATTCAAACCCGTAATGAAGATGAAAGAGCGGGCTTAAGAATGACAGGCTTTTACGACAATAGTCAGTTACAGCTTATATATTCACCTGTAAGTCGAAATGGTGAAGGTAGCGATGGCATTGAGGCGTCGATATCTTATAGTTACAACTTGCAGTTTAGAAACACAAACTTCTACACCAATCTAGGTATGCAATATCGCTCTAAAGAAGTTACCCCTTATGGGCAAACCACTATTATTGATGACAACTTATCAACCTCTGCTGGTATTAGTTATTCTGCTGAGGTAGGTGTTGAGTATCCATTAACAACGGATTGGGTTATTGGTAGTTATGTTGGTTATAACGCCTTGTCAGATAGAAGCATCGCTGCACGCCAAGACACGGTTGAAGATGGTTACCGTGCTGGCCTTTTATTAACGTTTGTTTTTTAGAGGATGACTAAGATGCATTCTAAACAAAGAACATTTCAGTTTCATCGACTGTTAAAACAAATAAAAAACTCGAGTTTATTATTGATGTTATTCGCAATAAACTCAGTTGCTAATGCCACCGATATCCAAGCAAGTATGAATGTTAGCCCTGAGCAATGTGTCGCTATGCGTCAAGGGCAATCTTGTTATGTCTCAGTACAATTATCTTGGCAAGTTGATACACCGGGAAATTATTGTTTATATACCGAAGGTGAATCAAGAGCACTGAATTGCTGGGAAAATACCGCTAAAGGTGAAATCAAAAAATCATTTGATAGCAAGGTCAATTTAGAGTTTTCATTAAGAAGACAAAATGAAAGCTCGTCACTAGCAAGTGCTGTGGTGAAAATGGCTTGGGTACATAAAAAGAAAGGCCAAGCAAGAAAGTCATGGCGTATTTTTTAGAGCAGTGATTTATAAATAGGAAAGTTTAAAACATGGTAACCCAAACAGGCGCGCATATTTTATTAGTGGAAGATGATATTGATCTTGCCGAGTGGATTGCAGACTACCTAACTGCGCGCGAGTTTAAAGTGACAACCTGTCATCGTGGCGATGAAGCGGTTGAATTAATTTCCTCACTTAACCCTGATATTGTGCTACTCGATGGCATGTTGCCAGGCATGGACGGATTGGATGTCTGTAAAACGGTGAGAGCGACTTTTGATAACCCTATTATTATGATCACCGCACGAGATGAAGAGATTGATGAAGTGTTAGGCCTAGAAATGGGCGCAGATGATTATATAACCAAGCCGGTAAGGGCAAGAGTGTTATTAGCGCGTATTCGCGGTTTATTAAGACGTGAAGATAAATCTCGCGCACAAGACAGCTCTGGATTAAATCAGCTAAGTGCCGATGAACTTGAATCAAACGGTGTATTACAATTTAGTGGTCTTGTTATTAGCGAGCAAGCGAGAAGTGTCACCCTAGATGGGGAATTAATTAAAGTCTCTTCTAATGAGTTTGATGTTTTATGGTTTCTCGCTAATAAAGCGGGACAAGTTGTCTCAAGAAAAGAGTTGGTGAGTCATTTTCGCGGTTTCGATTACGATGGTTTTGATCGCTCCATTGACCTTCGAATTTCTAGATTGCGTAAAAAGCTTAAAGATGACTCATCTGAGCCTTTTAGAATAAAAACCATTTGGGGCAAAGGCTATTTATTTGCCAATGATGTTTGGTAGCAACTGCTCTTTCAATAAACTCTTGTTATAGGTTCATTTCATATGCGTAATTTAGCGCTGTCATTATTAGCCGTGGTGCTTATTGCTACCATTGGTTTAGGCTGGATGTTTGATGGTATTTATAGCCAATACCTCAATCAAAAATCAGATAGTAGTACTCAAGAGCTTAATAGCCATCAACAAGATTTAATTAGTACATTAGAGAAAGTAGGTACTCACTTGTCTGTTGCTTTAGCTGCAATAGATAACCGACAACAGTTTATTGAGCAATGGCCCAAAGAGGAGCAATTAACATTGCAATTACAACCTTTGGCTAACTTGCCATTGCCCAAAGCATTGTTGACAGACTTAATAGCAGGGCAGCCATTACTCTTAGAAACTGATGATAGTGTTGCGCTTCACTTTTATTTACCACAGTCAAAAGAGTTGCTAATACTGACAACGCCGCCATTGCACTCCAGCTCAAATCAGTCGTTTTTACCTATCGTACTCACCAGTTTATTTTATCTTGCCGTATTGCTGTTAATGTTACTTTGGCTTTATCCGTTAGCGAAACGTTTAATGACCTTACGTCAAACGGCCAAATCATTTGGTGAAGGCAATCTAAACCAACGCATTGATGTTGGCTCTATCTCTTATATTAGGGATCTCGAGTTAGAGTTTAATCGCATGGCACAGCGAATTGATGATCTTGTCAGTGATATCAAGCTGCTCAGTAGTGCCGTTTCTCATGATTTACGTACACCGTTAGCGCGAATTCGATTTGGTATTGATACTATTCAAGAAGAAGATGACCCAGTATTGCGGAAAAAGTTTGAGCAACGCATCAGTGATAATGTCGATGAAATGGTTGATCTGGTTGAGAGCTTATTAAGCTATGCTAGGTTAGATCAAACCTTGATCACTTTAAATAAAGCACCGGTCGACTTTTTAGCACTAGTAAATACCTGTATAAAAAACAAAAGCCAAGATGACGTTGATTTAATCTTACAAGTACCAAAGCATAAAGTGATGATTGACGGAGATCTTTCTTATTTAATGGTGTTAATGAGTAACTTACTACAAAATGCCTACCAATATTGTCAAAAGCAAATCCATGTCACTATTGAAGAGCAAATGAGCCAAGTTATTGTCACCATTGCTGACGATGGCAAAGGTATTGCTGTTGATCAAAGAGAACAAATTCTAAAGCCTTTTATTCGCGGTAAAACTAACGAACAACAAGTGAAAGGCTATGGCATGGGCTTAGCTATTGTAAAACGCATTGTTGAATGGCATCACGGTGAGATCATGATTGATAACTCAGCAGCCCTGTCCGGTGCACAATTTACCATTAGTTTGCCAAAAGCTTAGCAAGGGTTAATTATAAGAAAATGCAGGAAAAAAACTAAAAAAAAACCGCATCAAGTGATGCGGTTAAAAATAATCAGTGTAAGGGGATACAAATGATTAGGAATTTGTTTATCTTTAACTGGTAAATAATTGCTAGAAGTTTCTAGTTAATTATCGCTCTGCTGAAGAAGTGGAGTAATTATACTAATTTTGACACTGGTGTAAAGTTATTTTGTAATTTAATTACGAAATGGTTGTTTATTTTTTTGTTTTCTGTGAATTTTTACAACTTATTGCTGTTATCAAATAGAAATGATCCTAATTTTTTAATTTATTATGAAAGTATTACAATGAGAGTTATTCTTATTTATTGCTTTTTCTCGGCTTCTGTCGGCTTTTGGCGGGAGAGGTAAATTGTCATCACTAAGGTAAGTGTTTTACTGCGGTATGAGAATTGCTGCGATGCGACAACGCTGTAAAAGCCGCTGTCGTCTATTCATTGGAGTTTCTTGGGAATTAGCTTTCGGATTAGCTTAGAAACTAGCTTTTACTGTTAAGCTTAGTACTAAGTTTTCTATTAGTTTCCTTTTTTATCTTGGCTTTATCTTAGTTCTATCTTACTGCTACTTAGTACTGCATCAGTTTTTAATAATAACTTGCTGCGTTGTATAAGCTTTAGTTCCCCAAAGCGGTACTGTCGAAAGACTATGCTTGAAGCTCCCTGACGTTTCTTTGGTTGCATAAGATAAGTACATTAATGTTTGGCTTTGCGCATCATAAATACGTCTTACTTTCATGCTTTTAAAAAAGATACTCTTTGATTTCTTAAAAACTATTTCCCCAGACTTACTTTTATCAATTTGAGCAAGCATCTGCGCGGTAATTTCACCTGTTTGGCGACAAGATATTGAACTGTCACTAGGATCTGACAAGCTTAGGTCTGCTTCAACACTCGCGACATGACAGGTAACCCCTGTAACAACTGGATCGACCATGGTATTAAGCTTGATATCTTTTAAGGTAAACATCCCTAATGAAACATCGCCGACTTCATCACTGGTTAGTTTTTTAATAATCACTAAGGCGATGATTAATATTATTAAGATTGAACCGTAAATTTTAATCTTTTTTAACATGTTTTATTCCGTGAAATAATGATTTTGACAAGTCTACCATATTGAAAAGCATACTATTGTTAGCTTTAGTAATGTAGACCAGATTTTATTTGGTTTCACCTCTTTATTTAGCTGTCAAACAGACAATAGAAATTCAATAATTTTTATTGAGTTAAGGTGGGTTAGTTACACTCGAGTATTTTGTAATCAACTACCCATTGCAACTTGCGACCAATCGCCAAAGATTCAAGATAAAAACACCGCTAGGAACATGTGAAATAGCACTACTTTGTATACAATGAGTGATGTTGAAATTTAGTCCGATGAGTAAACTTTATACTCATCATTACTTAGGAGCCCCCAATGCGTTTTTTTTCTAATTTTTCTATTCCGTTAGTCTTGCTGGTGAGTGTCGTTTCGACCTCTTTTAGCGCGATAGCAACTAGCACCTTTGAAGCAGAGGATATCTTTTCGCTTGAATATGCCAGTGATCCTCAAATATCACCTGATGGTAGCAAAATTGTTTATATCAGAAACTCTAATGACATCATGACTGATGGCAAAAATAAAAACCTATGGCTCGTTGATGTTAAAAGTAAAAAGCAATTACCACTTTTCTCAGATGACAAACAATATTCTCAACCTCGTTGGTCAGCGGATGGGGAAAAAATTGCCTTTATAAGTAATCTTACCGGAAGCTATCAAGTCCACGTTCATTATCTTAAAGAGAACAGGACAGCACTGATCAGCCAACTACAAAGTGGTATCGGTAGTTTAACTTGGTCTCCCAATGGTAAATGGTTAGCGTTTACTCAACTCGTCGCAGATAAAGCGACAGTTATTGCCAAAATGCCGAAAAAACCTAAAGGGGCAAAGTGGTCAGATCCCGTGGTTGTGATTGATCAAGCTTATTATCAAGCTGATGGCCGTGGTTTGGTTAAGCCGGGCTATAAGCATATCTTTGTTTTACCCAGTGAAGGCGGAACGCCACGTCAAATTACCCAAGGTGATTTTCACCACAGAGGTAAGCTAAGTTGGACTAATAACAGTGAGGCAATTGTCTTTTCTGCCAATAGGATAAAAGACTGGGAGTATAAATCCCTAGAAGGTAACTTATACCAAGTAACACTAGCAGACAGTAAACTGACGCAATTAACCGATGAACCCGGTAAAGAGTTCAACCCAGTATTTTCAGAAGATGGCAAAAAACTCGCCTTTTTATCGAGATCGAATGCGCTAAATCCTTACCGTAATAGTAAATTAAATGTTATGGACTGGAAAACTAAAAAAGTAACGCCAGTGGCAACAGACTTTGATCGTTCAGTAAGCGCACCACAATGGTTATCAAGCTCTACGCTGGCGATATCCTTTGATGATTTTGGCAAGCGCAAGTTGGCGACCATCACCACAAAAGGTAAAATTAAAACACTCACCGATACGCTATCAGGCACGACACTGGGTCGCCCTTATATTAGTGGTAATTTTTCTGCCTCTTATGATGGCGTCATAGCATTTACTCATGGTACCAGTTCAAGACCAGCCAATGTTGCGATGGTTAATACGCGTAAAAAGCTCGTACAGTTAACGCAGTTAAATGAAGATTTACTTGCGCATAAAACCTTAGGTAAAGTGCATGAAATCAACTATAAATCTTCATTTGATCAAGAGCCAATTCAAGGCTGGTATATTACCCCGCCAAATTTTGATCCTAAGAAAAAGTATCCGTTAATTCTAGAAATTCATGGCGGACCTCATCTAGCTTATGGGCCTCATTTTTCAGCTGAATTACAGCGTTTTGCCGCTCAAGGTTATGTCGTTTTCTATGACAACCACCGAGGTAGTAGCTCCTATGGTGAGCGCTTTGCTATGTTGTTGAAGTATAAATACAGCTCTAAAGAGGATTTTGCTGATCATAATTCAGGTGTTGATGCCATGATTGATTTAGGTTTTGTTGATAAAGAAAACCTATTTATCGCCGGGGGCTCAGCCGGCGGTATTGCTACTGCGTATGCTATTGGCTTAACTGACCGTTTCTCTGCTGCTGTAGTGGTAAAGCCGGTAATTAACTGGTTAAGTAAAGTATTAACTGCTGACAGTGGCTTAGGGCAAATACCAACGCAGTTTCCTGGTATGCCATGGGAGCATGTTGAGCATTACTGGAAACGATCTCCAATGTCTTTAGTTGGTAATGTAACCACGCCAACGATGTTAATGACAGGTGAGAAAGATTTACGTACACCAATGGCGCAAACAGAGCAGTTTTATCAAGCGCTAAAATTAAGAAAAATAGATACTGTATTGGTTAAAGTACCTGGTGCTCCACACGGTATTGCAGGCAAGCCTTCTAGAATGATCACTAAAATTGAACATTCACTCGCTTGGTTTGAAAAGTATAAAAAGTAATAAAAAACTCAATAACTTGCAGAAATAAATAATTTAATTTTTTATTAAACTTTTGTTAACGTTGCCGATAAAAAGACTAAGCTTATAAAGCTTGGTCTTTTTTTTGGCCATAAAAATCGGTTAATAAATTCAGAGTGTGAATTGATTTTTCACTATATGAAATCACCCGTTGCTATTTAGTCAAGTTTTTCAAGCAAAGGATAGATATAGTCTATAGTTAGGTTAGTTATAATTTGAAGATGACAAATATAAAATACTTATAAAACATTATGCTATTAATCATTAGTAGTCGTTTTTACAAAATCGTCATTTCCATTTGAGTTTACGTTTACCACCGTGCTTGTTTTTACTTACAAAGGAAGAGATTTATCTATGTTGAATTTAAATATTCGCCGTAAAGTTGTACTTACTACTTTGGTCGCTGTGGTGCTATCTATTTTGATCGTTAGTGCCTTCGCACTTAACTCTAGTCGCGCAATTATACTAGAGGCTGCTATTGAAAGAGAGCTGCCAGCAGCATTAGGTGAAGTTGCGAATGATCTCGATGCACACTTACTGCTACCTATTACCGTTTCACAAACTATGTCGAGCAATTTGTATGCTCAACAATTTATCAGTAATGGTGAAGCGCAAAGTGACCATGGTCAAGTCGTTGCTTACCTGAAAAATATACAGCAAGAATTCAATACCATTAGCGCTTTTTTAGTCTCTGCAAATTCTGGTCACTATTTTACTCCAAGTGGTTTATTTAAAACCTTATCTCCTCAAAACAGTAAAGATCAGTGGTTTTATGGTTTTATCAACAGTGGTAAAGAGTACGAGCTAAGCTTAGATATTGACGAAGAAACCAATATTCCAACACTGTTTATTAATTACCTAATGACAATTAATGGACAACCAAGTGCCGTAGTAGGCGTTGGTTTATCCCTTGAAAACATGGCAAAGAGTATCAGCCAATACCGCATTGCAGAAACAGGAAAAGTATTTTTAGTGGATGAACTAGGCACTGTAAAGCTTCACCCTGATACGCAAGTCATCGGTAAAAAGTTAGCCGATATGGGCGTTAATGCTAGCCAACAGTTATTGTCAAAATCACAGTTTAGCTCGACTGAGTTTACTCGTGAAGGAGAAACAACACTGATTGCCAGTCGATATTTAGATAGCATAGGTTGGTATGTGGTAGCAGAAGTGCCAAAACATGAAGTGCTTGGCGGTTTAACAAAACTCACTTGGGCTTTGGTGATGATGGGGCTAATTATTGCTGTGATTTCAGTCATCGTCAGTGCTTGGTTAATTTCTCGATTAATTGCACCGTTTGGACAATTAGCAGATATGTTAGCTGAAATTGGTAAAGGAGGCGGTGATTTAACCGTGCGTTTAGATGATAGCCGACAAGATGAAGCAGGCACCATGGCGAGAGGTTATAACCAATTTGTTTCGCATTTAAGTGAGTTGTTGGAAAAAGTCTCAAATACCGGAAGCGAATTGTCAGTGGCGATTGAAGAAATTGACTCGCAAGCGAAAGCGATGGAGGCTGAAATTACCGAGCAGGTAAGTCGCGTTGAGCAAATTGCCACGGCGATGCATGAAATGGGCATGACTGCAGAAGAAATTGCTGGTAGTGCCAATAATGCAGCCGAAAGCGCCCAAGCTGCAGATTCAACGGTACAACAAGGTAATGACTCTGTGGTCCAAACAATCTCCAGTGTTTCAGATATGAGCGAACAGTTAGACTCAACAAGGTCTATGATCACCCAATTAGCTGAAGATGCTCGCTCAATTGATACCGTAGTTGAAGTTATTCGTAGTGTTTCTGAGCAAACGAACTTGTTAGCACTAAATGCTGCGATTGAAGCGGCACGTGCAGGGGAGCAAGGTAGAGGTTTTGCCGTTGTTGCGGATGAAGTAAGAACCCTTGCTTCACGAAGTCATGATTCAACAGAAGAGATTAAAAACATTATTGAGAAGCTACAATCAAAAACTGAAGAAGTGGTGACAGCTATCTCGCAAAGTACCGAGTTAAGCACTAGCAGCCAAACAGAAGCAACTCACTCAGGGAAGCATTTAGAAAGTATTTCTGAAAGTATTGGTATTATGAATGATATGAACTTGCAAATAGCGACAGCGACAGGCGAGCAATCGAATGTAGTGGGAGAAATTAATCCTCACGTTACGGCGGTAGCTGATATATCTCGTGCTAATAGTGAGATTGTTCAACAAACCTCTATCGCTTGTAGCGAGCTCAGAGATAAAGCTATTCGCTTAAATGAGCTAGTATCACGTTTCAAGTTTAACTAATTAATAGCCTAATGAAATGATGGTCTTCAATGGTCTAAACATCCAATAACATCGTTGCTGCAATCACAATAGCCGGCTATTGCTCAATTAAGCGCCTTGTTTTTGAACATTTATTCTCATTGAATTTAATCACAGAAAATAAAAATGCCAGTCAGATAGCTGACTGGCATTTTTTTGGCTGTTATATACCTATAAGGTAGTTAACAGCCGTTAGTGTTAAGGCTAAGCTTAATAAATAGCCTTACCAAATACGTACACGTTGGTCTTCAGGTAAATACAACTTATCACCTGGTTTCACGTCAAACGCTTTATACCACGCATCATGGTTACGAGGTGCTTGGGCACGGAAACGACCCGGAGCATGAGTACCACCGCGAAGCTGGTTTAACATGCTTTTTTCTGTGCGTTTCTCTTTCCAAACTTGAGCCCAAGCTAAGAAGAAACGTTGATCGCCAGTTACACCATCAATGACTGGTGCTTCTTTGCCATTCAAACTTAGTTTGTATGCATGATAAGCCATAGCTAAACCACCCACATCACCAATGTTTTCACCTAAACTATTGCGACCGTTTACGAAGTTATCAGGAATGGGCTCATACTTATTGTACTGGGCAACAAGTTCATCGGCTTTAGCATCAAAGGCATCTCTGTCTTTGTCAGTCCACCAGTTGCGTTGAATACCATTAGCATCAGATTTAGAGCCTTGGTCATCAAAACCGTGACCCATTTCATGACCAATTACCGCACCAATTGCACCATAGTTAACAGCAGGATCGGCATTTGGATCGAAAAATGGCGGTTGTAAGATAGCTGCAGGGAAAACAATTTCGTTAAATGAACTGTTGTAGTATGCATTTACACGTTGAGGTGTCATGCCCCAGCGATTGCGGTCAGTTTTTTCTAACTCTTTAGCAATACTATCATCGTTAAAGAATTTGCGAAGGTTTTGAATGTTGCCCACTAAATCAGTTTTAGAAATAGTAACACCATCAAACTCTTGCCATACATCTGGGTAACCGATTTTAGGGTTAAAAGCGGCAAGTTTAGCGTGAGCATTCACTTTAGTCTCTTCACCCATCCACTCAAGGCCGTCAATGCGCTGACCTAAAGCAGTACGCAAGTTTTCAACTAACTGCGCCATTTGCTGCTTAGAGGTTTCAGGGAAGTAACGAGATACATAAACTTTACCGATGGCAAAACCTAAAGACTCAGTACTAGACATTTCACCAATCGCGCGTTTCCAGCGAGGACGAGGCTCTTGCTGACCGCTTAATTCTTTACCATAAAATGCAAAGTTTTCTGCATATATGTCTTCAGACAATAAACCTGCGTTGCCGCTAATTGTGTGGAAAGTTAAGTAATCTTGCCATACATTCACTGGCTCAGCGTTGATCAAGGCAATCATTGCTTTTACAGGCTCAGGCTGAGAGATGTTCAGTTGAGGAACTTTATGACCTGATTGCGCGAAATAAGTGTCCCAGTTAAAGTCTGGGTACTGCTTATTCAATTCACTACGCTTAACTTGGTTTAAGGTTAAATCACGGTTACGACGCTTTTCACGTGGCCAGTGACCTTGCGCAATTTTAGTTTCTAAAGCAAGAATTGCTTCGGCGCGTGCTTGTCCATCTTCAATACCGGCAAAGGCTAACATTTTGGCAATATGGGCAACGTAGGCATTACGCGTTTTTTCGAAACGTTCGCTTTCTTCTAGGTAATAAGAGCGATCTGGTAAGCCTAAACCTCCAGCACCAACAGAGATTTCATATTGGTTTGGATCTAAGCGGTTAAACCACATGTAGCCGCCAATAGGTGATTTAGCACCTGTTAACCATGCTTCACCAAAAACTTTAGTTAAATCATCAGTATTTTTTACTGCATTAATTTGATCTAACGTTGGTTGAATTGGCTTAATACCTAAACTATTGATGGTTTCGGTATCCATGTAGGCATGGTAGAAATCAGCAACAAGTTGCTCTTCAGCGTTTAAGTCACTGCGGCTAGCAATATCATCAATAATTTCTTTTACTTGTTTTTCACTGCGCTCAGCTAAACCGGTAAATGCACCGTAGCGTGTTTTATCAGCTGGCATCACATAGTTGTCATACCAAGTACCGCTGGCATACATAAAGAAGTCATCACCAGGCTTAACCGCTTCATTTCGCGCAGTTAAATCAACACCGAAACTTCCTAACTCAGCTTTAGCAGCAACAACACTTTTATCTGTACTGTCATTACTTCCCTCAAATATGCCACAGCCACTTAAAAAAGTGGTGGCTAGCGCAATGGCTATTAATGATTTTTTCATGAAATAATTCTCTTATATTAAATAAATTATAGTAAGTCAGACTCTTAAACCGTGAGTTGTGGTGAAATCCAATATTGGTTTTTCACAATTATTATGAATTATTCAACTGACGTTTTTGTTTGGCAAAATACCTGATTGCTTAAAACTGGTCTAACTTCAAACTCTATCATTCTCTAACATGTTAAAAAAATGTCAACCATGATACGACTAATAGACGTGTTTATTCGATGAGTTCAAGTAATTTATGCTCTTATTGTCGTTTGAAGCATCATGGTTAATGATGACTTAATACAAAACTACTTTTGCAATTCGCTACTTTGCTAGGTATAAAGACGCCTATATTTATCATTTGGGGTTATTTAATGAAGGCTGCTGTATTTCTTTTTTTATTAATTATCGCTTTACCAGCCTGGTCAAAATCAAGCCTAGAAAAGTCGGGTGATATTATTCACTTGCTGTTACCCGCCACTGCATTTGGTGCGACATTGGTGATTGAAGATGATTACCAAGGTAGCTGGCAATTAATAAAATCAGGCGTAGTATCGCGGCTAACCGTTGAAGGGCTGAAGTTTGCCGTTGATAAAGACAGACCTGATAACTCTGGTGACGACTCTTTCCCCTCTGGGCATACCGCGGATAGTTTTGCTGCGGCAACTTTTATTCAGCAACGATATGGTTGGCAGTGGGCAATACCTGCTTACTTAGGTGCAACTTTTGTTGGTTATAGCCGTGTTGAAAGTGATAAACACTATATTGAAGATGTTTTAGCTGGCGCGGCTATCGGAATAATCTCAGGGTTATATTTTACCGAGCCCTATTCTGGGGTTACCATTACGCCAATTGCAAAGTCGGGTCATTATGGCCTAAGCTTTAGCGGTACATTTTAATTACCGAGATATTTAATTACCGAGATATTTAATTGCGCAAGCCAAACAGCCCCTAACTTTACATACTCAAATTTTAATATATCTTATAGAATCAGTAACTCATGAATAATAAAACCTCACAAGAAACTCAAGAACAAGCGATGAAGGTTGCTAAAGGCACGCAAAAAAAAGGCCAAACCAAAGAGCAAACTAAGCTCATTGCTCAAGGGATAGAAAAAGGTATTAGCGAGTATAAAAAACAGCAGAGTAAAAAAGCTCGCGAGCGTGATAAAGAACGAAAACAAAAGCTCAAACAGCAACAAAAATCGGTGGCGATGAAAGAAGAAAAGCCAACCTTGACTCAAGTAAAACCAGCTAAACTTCCTTGGATTTTATTAGTAGTAAGCTGGCTAGGATTTATTAGTTATTTTGCTGTTAACTAATAAGGCTGGATCTTAACGGTAAGTTAACTTATTTTGCTTTGAATGTTTTGACAGCAAATAGCTTAAAAAATAGAATTCTATGAACGGGTAATAAAATTAAAAATTGTTCAATATGTTGTTTTAAATGGCATTTGTAGCTGAAATTATCAGCTTTCTTTGCTTGGCGTATAAAAATACCGCGAATTAAATAAATTAACTTAGCTTATTAAAACTTAATTAAAGCGACTAATACAAAATGGTCTAACATCAATTTCTGTTGCTTGATTACTGACTAACTGACCAATTAATTTACCGGTAATTGCCCCTTGTGTTAAACCTAAATGCTGATGTCCTAAGGCAAAGAAAACTTTGTCGTGATTTGGTGCTTGGCAAATAACCGGCAAAGAGTCTGGCAGAGAAGGGCGACAGCCCATCCAACTTTCAGCAGCTTCTTGCTCACCATTAACGGTATCTTTTGAAGGAAGTGATTTTAAGATAAATTTAGCATTATCTTCTAACATCTCAGCACGTTTATAATTTGGTGGAGTATGTAAGCCGGCATATTCAACTGTACCTGCAAGTCTTAAGGTGCTCTCCATTGGCGTAATAATAAATCGACGCTCCGCTGAAGCTACAGGTCGAGATAATGATGCAGAAGCATTTTCTGCAACAGGGAGACTGTAACTATATCCTCGCTCAGCTTCTATTGGTAGATGATAGTTTAGGCCTTTAAGTAATTCTTTTGACCAAGCGCCACAAGCAACCACACAGTGATCGGTTTCAAACGCTTCCTTATCTGTCTTGATAGTTACGCCATTTGATGATTGTGCTATTTTGGAAACGCTTGCTTGCTTAAAGATCATGCCTTTACTTTTAGCAACATCAGCCAGTGTTTGGCTAATGGCTAGTGGATTGATGGTATGAGCGACATCAGTAAAGAATAGGGAATAGTTAATATTGTCATGTAAGTTAGGTTCAAGTGCTATCGTTTGCATTCTATCTAACAACTTCACCGCAATACCTGCATCTTTGTAGTGTTTATGCATTGCTTCTACTGTGCGTAGGTTATCGGTTTCAAAAACTAATAATGAGCCATTTTGTGTTAAAAGGTGCTCAGCATTGGCGGCTTTTAACACGCTTTTAAAATGAGTTATGGCATTTTTATTAAGTGCTTGTAGTGCTAGGGTGTTCTTATCACGTAATTTAGCGCGCATATTATTAAAAAACTGCATAAACCAAGGGATTGCTTTGACGAAATGTTTAGCAGATAACGATACCGGACCAAGGGGGTCAAGCAATAACTTTGGCATTTGCCAAATAAGAGAAGACTCAGCCAGAGGAAAAACTTGTTCTGTGGCAAAGTGGCCAGCATTGCCTTTAGAACAACCGAGGCCAATACCATCTTTATCAATTAAAGTGACTTGGTAGCCTAAATTTTGCAATTCAAGCGCGCAGTTAACGCCAATAACGCCGGCACCAATTACAGCAACCGTTTGTTGCTTGTTATTAGTATTATCTATTGTTGCGGTATTCATTAATAACTTACTCATTAGTTAATAGTCGATTAAAACTCTAGAGTTATAGAGGGAACTATCGGCGTTTGGGGATTTACTGTAAATTTCAGCACTCAATAGTAATATTGTTCATACTTAGTAGCTTGAAAAAAATCACTCATTAACCATTAGTTTTGCTCACTTAACTGCCTAGATTTTACTACAAAAATCACCTCGAAAAATTATAAGCCCTCACGTACTTTTACTACCTATAATTTTTTCTTGCCATCTCCAAATAATTGTATACAATATACGTAGATTTGACTAGTAATAGTTTTAACTAGATCAATTAATGTAACAAAAAGCAGTTAAAGAAGCTGTTGTTGGTCGTGGTAGTGAATTAACACTAGCAACTCGTATGCCTTTAACTGGTATAGGATGCGGAAATAATGAACGCATATACAATGAAGCCGTTGTTAACCGCATCAATCTAAGTATGTTTACTTAACTTAGATTGATTGGTTTAAATGTTGTTAAGTAAGCACTGAAGCTAACTTCAGTGCTTACTTTTTCGCGGTTAAAATAAACATAGTTTTATTATGTTTCTTACAGAAAGAAAAGAAACTTAATGGAATTGGAAAATATTGGAGACAATATGCTTAAAGGCACATTTTTTTGTATTGATGCGCATACCTGTGGCAACCCGGTAAGGTTGGTGACCAGCGGTCATCCTCATTTAAACGGTAACACCATGAGTGAAAAGCGTACAGATTTTATCGAACGTTATGATTGGATTCGTCAAGGTTTGATGTTTGAACCTCGTGGCCACGATATGATGTCAGGTGCATTTTTATACCCACCTTGCAGCGACAATGCTGATGCGTCAATTTTATTTATTGAAACATCAGGCTGTTTGCCAATGTGTGGTCATGGCACCATAGGTACGATTACCGCAGGCTTAGAGAGTGGTCTTATTACTCCTAAGACTCCAGGTAAATTAACTATTGATGTTCCAGCAGGACAAATCAATATTGAGTATAAAGAAGAAAACGGCAAGGTCTCTTCAGTTAAAATATTTAATGTCGCGGCCTATTTAGCGCATCGCGACGTGATACTTGATATTCCTGGCTTAGGCTGTTTAAAAGTCGACGTTTCATACGGCGGTAACTATTACGTTATCGTTGAACCACAAGAGAATTTTCCAGGCATAGATCAATGGAGTGCAGGGGATATCCTTAAATGGAGCCCAATTGTACGTGAAATAGCAAGTGAAGTACTTGATTGCGTTCACCCAGAAGATCCAAGTGTCAATGGTGTCAGTCACGTTTTGTGGACAGGGAAGTCACAAACCAACGGCTCTGATGCCGCTAATGCCGTATTTTATGGTGATAAGGCTATTGACCGTTCACCTTGTGGTACCGGCACTAGTGCAAGAATGGCACAACTTTTTGCCAAAGGTCAGCTTTCATTAGGCGATACCTTTATACATGAAAGTTATATTGGCAGTCAGTTTACCGGCAAGATAGAACAAGTGGTTGAGCTTGATGCTCACGGTGAAACAATTTCTGCCATTATGCCAAGTATTCAAGGTTGGGCAAAAGTCTTTGGTAAAAACTGTATCACCATAGATGATGATGATCCCTACGCCTTTGGTTTTATTGTTAAATAGCCAAAACGATTGAACAAAATGAGTAAGTAAAATGCTTACTCAATAACTAATTTATTCCCGTGCATTTCACAATGCACTCTGAACTATAGGTGAGTAAGAACATGACAATTACAGGACAAAACCTAATTGCTGGCGAATGGTCTGGCAAAACAGAAGGTGGTTTCAAGGCATTTAATGCACAAACACATAAAGCTATTGATATTGAGTTTAGCGACGCAACAGAATTAGAAGTAAATACTGCTATTGTTCGCGCGAACGAAGCTTTTGCTACTTACGGACAGTTAAGTGCCCAAAAGCGCGCTACTTTTTTACGTACTATTGGTGAAGAAATTTTAGCCCTTGGTGATGAGTTAGTTGAAGCTGCTTGTGGTGAAACTGGTTTGCCGGCAATGCGTATTCAAGGTGAGCGTGGCCGAACGGTTGGTCAACTTAATCTTTTTGCAGACTTATTAGACTCAGGCGAATACCAAGGTGTTATTGACCGTGCCGATGGTGAGCGTCAACCATTACCAAAACCTGATACCCGTTTAGGCTACTTGCCACTAGGTGTTGTTGGTGTGTTTGCAGCGAGTAACTTCCCATTAGCTTTCTCTACTGCCGGCGGCGATACTGCATCCGCCCTAGCTGCAGGTTGCCCTGTTGTAATGAAAGCTCATGCTGCACACCCCGCAACTGCTGAACTAGTGGCAAGTGCCATTTTAAAAGCCATTAAAGCTTGTGATTTAGACCTTGGTGTATTTTCACTGATTCAAGGTAAAAATTACGGCATTGCTACACAAATCGTTACGCATCCATTAGTGAAAGCAGTAGGTTTTACTGGCTCTGAGCGAGTTGGCATGATTTTACAGCAGCAAATTCATCAACGTCCTGAGCCTATCCCTTTTTACGGTGAATTAGGCAGCATTAATCCACAGTTCATTATGCCTAAAAAGCTAGAATCTGACAGTGCTGAAATCGCGCAAGGTTTAGTTGCCTCATTAATGATGGGTCAAGGTCAATTCTGTACTAGCCCAGGCGTTTGGGTTGCTGTTGGTGAAAAAGATAGTGCTGATTATCAAAGCTTTGTTAACGCGGCAAGTGAATCATTGATTGAGCAAGCTGCAGGCGTAATGTTAACACCTGCAATGTGTGCCGGTTATAATGCTGCGGTTGCTGAGCGTGAAGCACTAGATAAGGTTACTTTACTTGCAACAGGTCAAGCGGGTAATGAGCAAGAGTGTTCTGCTACATTATTTGAAACTGACTTTGCTACCTTTGCAAGCACTCCACTTTTACAAGAAGAAGTTTTTGGTTTTAGTGCCTTGATTGTTCGTTGTGCAGATGCCAATGAAATGCAGCAATTAGTTAGCTTATTAAAAGGTAACTTAACCGCGAGTATTCATGCCCTGGATAGCGACTTAGCTGAATCACAAAAACTAAGCCAAACGCTGGTTCACAAAGTAGGTCGTTTAATTTACAACCAAATGCCTACCGGTGTTGAAGTTTGTGCTTCAATGAATCACGGTGGTCCATTCCCTGCTTCTACTAATATCAGAACAACTTCAGTAGGCAGTGAAGCGATTATTCGCTTCAGACGTCCAATCTGTTACCAAAACATGCCAGTAGAATTGCTGCCTGCTTTGTTAAGAGACTAGTAAAAACTTGAGGCGCACTTATGAAGAGTGCGCCTTTTTTGTATGCGTTAATTAATTCATTGAAATTTGTTTGTTGTGACATAGATGGTTACCCAAACAACCTCATACCGTTTCAATACTATGGAGCTATGCAAGTGTTAACTGGCAATGGCTCTAATACATAGGTGGATAAAACCGTGAGTCAAACTAACAGAAGTCCTTTTCAACCTGCTTTTTATGTAGCCAATACCATGGAAATTTTCGAGCGACTTGCTTGGTATGGTATGTATACATTACTTGCTAGTTATATTATGACACCAACGACGCAAGGAGGCTTAGGCTTAGGTAATACTGAGCGTGGTTTGATCATGGGGGTCGTGCCCTTTTTTCTTTATTTATTTCCTGTGGTATCAGGTGCTTTAGCTGACCGGTTCGGCTATCGAAAAATGTTCCTGTTGTCATTCGCTTTAATGGCACCTAGTTATTACTTTTTAGGTTACGCTAAAGACTTAGCCAGCTTTATGGGCATCTTTATGTTGATTGCACTCGGGGCTGGGATTTTCAAACCGGTAGTGACTGCAACCATAAGCCGCACAACAGATGAAACTAACCGTGGTCTAGGCTTTGGTATTTTCTATATGATGGTAAATATTGGTGGCTTCTTAGGACCAGTATTAGCACCTATTATACAAAAACATTACGGTTGGGAGTGGGTGTTCACTTTTGCCTGTATTTGGATTTCGGTTAACTTTATTCCAGCGTTATTCTTCTACAAAGAGCCTGAAATTCACGCGAAAAATAAACCGCTAAAACAAGTTTTCCAAGAAATGCAGCAAGTACTTGGTAACTTTAGATTGGCGCTATTAGTGGTACCTCTTTTAATTTTATTAGTGGCCTTTTATGCAGGCTTTATTGGCAGTGAATTTACCAGTGTCGCTGCTGCAGTGCTTGTAGTAAGTGCTGTTGTTTGGGATCTTCTTGTTGCTAACAAGAACGCTAAGCAAAATGCAAATCAAGGCGTAGAAACTAACTCACCCGTGAATACTTTACCTTGGTATTTCCAAAAAATGCAGTTGGGTAATAAAGCTTTTATGGCTTACTTATTGATTATGACTGGCTTTTGGACGGTTTATTTACAGATTTTTGTCACATTGCCCGTGTATATTCGTGATTTTGTTGATAGCTCTGACTTGGTGTCACTACTGCATTCTGTCAGCCCATGGCTGCATGAGGTACTTACTTCAGTAAACATCGAAACCTTAACCAGTGAGATCATGCGCTTAGCTACTCAATACCGTGATATTGATATTGGTCAAAGCCAAGCAGCTATTCAAGATATTACCCGTACCCTTGCTGCCCTTGATATTCGTTTACCTGCAGAAGAAATAAAGCAAACCTTTGGTATATTAGGTCAAGCGGTACAAAGTAGTGGTGATAGCGCTAAACAAGTGCTTAGTGCGGATGGTGCAGGACAATGGGCGCAGCAATGGTCACAACAATATCGACAAATGAACCCGGCGACTATTTTAAGTATTGATTTCTTAATGATTATTATTTTTCAAATCATGATCTCTAACTTTATCGGTCGATTCAAAGCGTTACCAGCATTAATCTTGGGAACTGCAATTCTGTCTTTTTCAATGTTAATGCAAGGCTTTGCTCACGGCATTATCTTTGGTGGTTTATTAGTGAGCTGCGCTGTGGTTGTTTTTGCGGTAGGTGAAATGATTTCATCACCTAAGAGCCAAGAATATGTCGCAAGTTTTGCGCCGAAAGATAAAGCCGCTATGTTTATGGGCTATTACTTTGTTTCTATGGCCTTAGGTAACTTATTTGCCGGTTTATTATCGGGTTGGTTATATGATTACTTTGCCACCACGTTAGGTCAGCCAACGTTGATGTGGGGCATTATCAGCTTTTTAGGTTTTAGTACTTGTGTTGCTTTCTACTTCTTTAATAAACACTTTATTACGGATATTCAGCAGCAACAACTTGCTCAACAAGAGCAAGTGGCATAACACCCATTTAAGATAAATAGGAAAGGAGTCCTTAACGGTAGAGTAAAGTAAATGACAGTAAATATTACAGCAGCGGCACAAAAATTTGAGCAGTGGCAAGTTAATACCGCGCAAGAGCACTTCTTAACGATTAACACCTTAGAGTGTCATACCGGAGGTGAGCCACTAAGAATAATTACCAGTGGCTTTCCTGAGCTTAAAGGGCAGACAATCCTTGAGAAAAGAGAAGACTGTAAGGCCAATCATGATGAGCTTCGTCAAGCATTAATCTTTGAGCCACGTGGTCATGCAGATATGTACGGCGCAATCATTACTGATGCTGAGCGAGAAGATAGTCACTTTGGTGCTATCTTCATTCATAACGAAGGCTATAGCACCATGTGTGGTCACGCGGTTATCGCCCTGACTAAAACTGCCGTTGAATCAGGTGTGGTTTTCCAAACTGGTGATATTACTAAAGTTGTCATTGACGTACCTTGTGGCCAAAT
Source organism: uncultured Colwellia sp. (assembly GCA_913057925.1). Lineage (GTDB taxonomy): Bacteria > Pseudomonadota > Gammaproteobacteria > Enterobacterales > Alteromonadaceae > Colwellia. The sequence continues at coordinate 42,737 of CAJXPG010000003.1, forward strand.
TCGAGCAAAGGCTTACAGTGAAAATAATATTGTCACTAAGGTTAGCTTTGAATGTGTGCCATCATTTGCTCTAGCAATAAACCAAACCATAGCTGTGCCAGGTATTGGCAATGTTAGCTTTGATATTGGCTACGGCGGAGCTTTTTACGCCTATGTTCAAGCCTCTTCTGTTGGTTTATCGCTCTTGCCAAGCCAACATGAGAAGTTGATTGATTATGGGCGAAAAATCAAACAAGCCATCATGGCATCTAGCAACCCAGATCATCTCGTTAAACACCCAACAACGCCTGAGTTAAGCTTTTTATATGGGGTGATCTTTATTGACGACTCTCCTCATGAGCAAGTGCATTCACGTAATGTGTGTATTTTTGCCGACGGCGAGCTTGATAGAAGCCCTACCGGCAGTGGTGTAAGTGGTCGTATTGCCCTACATCATGCAAAGGGCGAAGTAGCCCTTAATCAAGCGATTACTATTGAAAGCATTCTTGCCAGCCCATTTAATGTGCGCGCTGTTGAGCAACTTAACTTTGCCGGACTTGATGCGGTTATCCCAGAAGTCACTGGCGATGCACAGGTTTGTGGCAAGGCTCAATGGCTAATTAATGCCAAAGACCCTTTGAAAAATGGTTTCTTACTAAGGTAAGTAGCCCTGATTAATACAGTAATTTTACACACGACTCGCAATTAAGGAATATTTATGAACTTAGCTACATTACGAGAAAAGGTACTCAATAAACCTCACAGTGCAATGTTGATTTTTAGTGACATCAATATCAGCTATCTTTCTAGTTTTACTGGCCATGCGGCAACCATTTTATTGACCAGTAAAGCGAATTATTTATTAACGGATTATCGCTACTTTGAGCAAGCGAAAGAGCAAGCTTCACACTTTAAAGTCATTTGTCGAGATAGAGCAAATCAAACACTTGCTTCGTTGATTGAAGATTTATTATTTCAAGATGATTGCCAACAATTATCGTACGAAAGTGAGCACATTAGTGTTAATCAATGGCAAGAAATTAATCAACAAGTGTCGAGTTTAACTAAGCTTGCCAAAATTGAGCCAGAAGTCGGCGCGGTTGAGCGGTTAAGGTATGTAAAATCAGATACAGAAATAGCCGCCATTGAAAAAGCGGCCAAAATTGCCGACAGCGCTTTAGCTATTATGCTCAATTCAGTTCAAGCAGGTGTGACTGAAAAAGAACTTGCCACTGAATTAGATTACCAAATGGCTAAGTTGGGCTCTGATGAAGTCTCTTTTGCTACTATATTACTCTTTGGTGAGCGTAGTGCCTTGCCTCACGGTATTCCAGGTGAGAGGCAGCTTAAACACGGTGACTTTATTCTCATCGACTTTGGCGCAGTGGTTGATGGTTATCGCTCTGATATGACCAGAACCTTCGTTTTTGGTCAAGCAAGTGCTGAGCAAAAGCATGTTTATCAATTAGTACAACAAGCACAACAAGCTGCTATTGATGAAATTACTGAGGGCGTAATTGGCAGTCACTTATATCAACAATCAGCTAATGTACTGTTAAACAGTGAGTATAAGCAGTATGCCGGAGAGGGATTAGGTCACGGTGTCGGTCTAGTCTTGCATGAACAGCCGTTTATTGGTCCAGCGTGTAACGCAGTGATTGAAAAGGGCTGCGTAATCACCATAGAGCCTGGTATCTATATTCCAGGTTGGGGCGGGGTAAGAATTGAAGATGATGTTGTGCTTACCGACGATGGTTTGAAGATTTTAACTAATTCACCTAAAGGCCTAATTGAGCTTTAAGCTGAATAGATATAGCGTTGATGGCTTTACTAAGCCATCAAGCTAATTAATTGCATCGTTTCATGTAAAGCAGCTTCATGAAACGATAAAAAGAGATTGTGATGAATATTATTAGTGCCCAACAAGTTCATGAAAACTTAAGCTTTGAAGAGTTAGTACCGTTATTAAAAACGAGCTTTAGCAAACCCTTTCATATGCCGCAACGTCAAGTTTTTGGCTTAGCGCCAGAAGACAATGACAATCATGATGGCTTTGCTTTACTGCCTTCATGGAATGAAGAAGTGATTGGCAATAAAGCCTTTACTTACTTTCCTGACAATGCCACTAACCATGATTTACCGGGATTGTTTTCAAAAATTATGTTGTTTAAACGTAAAACCGGCGAGCCATTAGCGCTTGTTGACGGAACCAGTGTTACCTATTGGCGAACTGCCGCTATTTCAGCATTGGCAAGTCAGCTGTTATCTAAAGAAGATAGTAAGCACCTGATGTTATTTGGTACCGGAAATTTAGCCAATTATTTAGTGAAAGCTCACTTAAGTGTGCGAGCCCTTAACAAGGTGACGCTATGGGGGCGTAATAGCGATAAAGTTAACGCGTTAATTACTGAGTTTAGTGCTTTATACCCAGACGTAAGTTTTAAGGCCAGTGTCGATGTTGACAGTGAAGTTGCAACAGCTGATATTGTTTGTTGTGCTACAGGTTCAAAAACACCACTTTTTGATGGAAACAAGCTTAGTGCAGGTACGCATGTTGATTGTTTAGGTAATCACATTGCCGATGCCCGTGAATGTGATACCACAACACTAGTTCGCGCACGTGTGTTTGTTGATAGCTTAACAAATACCTTAAATGAAGCAGGGGAGTTATTAATACCCATTGCTGAAGGTAGTTTTAACAAAGATGAAATTGTTGGCGAGTTAACTGACATGTGTAAAAAGCCAGAGATTTTAAGGCAATCTGCAGACGAAATTACCTTGTTTAAGTCTGTTGGTACCGCAATCAGTGATCTAGTTGCTGCTTACCAAGTAGTGCAGAAAGTTAGCTAATACTCAGCTCAAGTCATCGCTGAACAAACTAAAGGCGCTAACGAGTAACAACTCGTTAGCGCCTTTTTGTTAGCTTACTTATTTTATGGCTGCTGGTTTATTATTAACTTCAGTCGGGCACTTTAATGCTTTTTGTGATGTGCTAGGTAATTTAATAGAGCCACTGTATAAAAGCGTTCTTCTTAATAAAAAATTATCAGTTATAATGTTATTGATAATTTTTTGTTATGAGGTGGGCAGTGCTAAATCTAAATTGGCTTCAAACGTTTGTGACTTTGGTTGATACCGGGCATTTTACCCATACGGCTGAAAAATTGTTTATGACCCAACCTGGGGTCAGTCAGCATATCAATAAGCTTGAAAGTGCTTGTGGTCATGCGCTTATACTTAGAGAGAAAAAGAGCTTCGATTTAACTGAGCAAGGTCGTTTAGTTTACCAATATGCTCAACAACTATTAATGAGTGAGCAGCATTTATTTGAGCAATTAATTTTTGATAACCCTGATGAAGGTGAATGCAAGCTTGCTTGCTCAGGGGCGCTTGCCTTAATGCTTTACCCGAAGCTGTTGTCTGTGCAAGCTGAACACCGAAAGCTTGTTATGCAGCTTAAAGCTGCGCCAAATCATGAGATCTTAAATGCTATAAATACAGGAGATATAGATCTGGGCATTGTCACTAATATGTCTAGCGATGCGCAAAAGAGTAGTGATTTTACGGTAGAGCAAGTCGGTCATGAAGCATTGTGTTTGATCCTACCGGTAAAATACGAAGCACAGCCAATAACGGAACAGCTATTAATTGACTTAGGGCTGATCAGTCATCCAGATGCAAAGCACTATTTGTCGTTGTATTTTTCTCAAAGTCAGTTGCCATTTTTTACTAATACCCGCCTTGAGGAAATTCCTAAAACAGGGTTTGTAAATCAAATTAATCAAATTTTGCTGCCAGTTGCTAAAGGCTTAGGCTTTACTGTGTTACCGCAGAGCATTGTTGATAGCTTTAATGATCAGGAATCTTTAACTATTTTTAAGCCAGATAAACCAGTGATAGAAATGTTATACCTAGTGAAAAAACGAAATAGGGTATTACCTGCACGGTTTGAGCAAGTAAGCTCATTGATCAAGTCGAGCTTGCTTGCTCAAATCGAGTAATCATGACCGCTAAAATTTCAAGTGATTGGCATCAACAGCGCTAGTTAGCTTTAGCATTTGAGAAAAAGCATAAAAAAATCCGATGAAAACTATTCATCGGATTTTTACATTATTTCGTCACTTTTCAAGCTTTCTAGTAATGATCGTTGGCTTTATAGCAAACAGAGGTAGCCCTATATTAATGCAGGGCTTGTGTTAGTATTTTCCAAACTAGCGAGAGGTGTTTTGTTTTTAATTTGCTCAATGTTAACGGTTGAAGCTTCTGCTGCCATGGCAGAGTCAGCAATCAAATAAGCCGCTACGACAAAAGTACAACTTAACACGGTTGCTAAGGTTTTGGATTTTTTATTATTTTTCATAATTACCTCTACTGCTGTTACTACTGTTTACAACTTACGCTTCATAACCAAATGGGTCATCAATTGAGTGTGCTGGCTCACTAAACCATTTAGGTCCAGATTCTGTCATATAAAAATGATCTTCTAAACGCACACCAAATTCCCCATATAAACAAAGCATTGGCTCGTTAGAAAAACACATACCGGCAGCAAGTGGCGTTTTATCACCGCGCACCAAGTAAGGCCATTCATGAATATCTAAACCGACGCCATGGCCAGTACGATGTGGTAAACCCGGTACTTGGTAGTCAGGACCATAGCCTTGCGTTTCTAAATAGTTTCGAGCGCCAATATCGACCGACTCACATGGTAAGCCAATTTTTGCCGCGTCAAAGCCTTGTGCTTGTGCTGTTTTTTCATGTAGCCATACTGCACGTTGTTTTTCACTCGCTTCACCAAAAACGTAGCTGCGAGTAATGTCTGAGTTATAACCTTGAACCAGACAGCCAGTATCAATTAATACCATGTCATTTTCTTCAAGTGTTTTCGGGGTTTTTACGCCGTGTGGGTAAGCAGTATCTTGACCGAATAATACGATACAAAATGATGAGCCTTTCGGCGCGCCAAGTTTGATATGAGCTTGGTTAATAAAGCTTGTAACTTCAGCTGTGGTAATACCAACATGTAATATTTTAGCAACCGCACGATGTACGACCATGGTCATATCTTTGGCGCGTTGTAATAGCGCTATTTCACTGGCTGATTTAACCATGCGACAACCTGCAGTGATTGCTTTACTGCTTGTGAAACTTACTGCCATGTTTTGTGCTTTAGCTGCGTTGATCATACCATCTACGGCAAAAAAGGCAGTAGACTCATCAACAGCAATAGTGCCTTGGCCAATGTTCATTGCTTGTAGCGTGCTAATGACTAATTCATAAGGAGATTCATGTTCGTGCCAGCTAGCAACCTCGGCCTTCACTACCATAAAACCAGACAGGGTACTCACTTCAAACCAAGGAGCAACATAGGTTAATTCTCCTTCAGCCGGTAAGATTGCGCCAACTAAGCGCTCAGATGCATACCAAGTGGTGCCGGTGAAATAAGACAAGTTAGTGCCGGCATTTAAATATAAAGCGCTAATATTTTGCTCGCGCATTAACTGTTGGGCTTTAACAATACGTTGTTGATATTCAGCCAGTGAAATCGGCTCAATATCTGTAGTCATATCGGTTAATTTACTTAATTCAATGTCGGCTGTAGAGCCACCAATACCAATGGACATGCAATTTTCCTCAATAAAGCTAAGCTTGCTCAGCAAGTGTATTAATAAAATAAGTTAGGCAGTAAAAGCTACTGCTATCTGCTTTTAGATATATTGTATACAATTAAAGTCGTTAGACAAGCATAAATACTAGCTTGTCTTTTTCTGAGTTATAACAAATCAATTAACTCTATGCACGAAACTCTATACACGAAATGACTATTGATTGATTAAAACCACTGATCTTTGATTTTTCCGTATTGAAAGTAACCCCATTGACCAACCCGCCTGAGCGGAGCCAGTGGAAATTTCGGTAAGGCTTTTTGATATAAGGGCAGGTTAGGCAAGGTTTCACCGGCAACTTTTTGCGCGAGTCGTTTTCCTGCCTGTACTGAAAAAGAAACACCGCTACCGCAATATCCCATGGAGTAGAAGATATTATTTTCCTCGTTACTGTAAATATGCGGCATATCATCAAGTGACATACAAAGCCAACCAGACCAAGCATAATCATATGCAATCGAGTTAAGCGCAGGAAAGTTGCTTTTTAACACCTTCAGTAATCGGTTAGCATAATAGGGATCTTCGGCGCCTTTACCGGTAATTGCACCGCGACCACCAAATAAAATGCGGTTATCAGGTAACTTGCGGTAATAGTATTTAAGCGCTCTGGTGTCCATGATGACATTACTGGTTAAGAAGTTACATGCGGCAATTTGTTCATCAGACAGTGGTTGAGTAACAATAATTTGTGACAGTACTGGTAAACTTCGGCTTTTGACTATTGGGTGTAAGTTCTTGGTGGTGTAGCCATTTGTCGCGATAACTACTTTTTTGGCGGTTACTTTGCCTTGCGGTGTCTGCAGCACCTGATTGACTTGACTAGCTTGACCGCTATTAGAGGTAACTTGCTGGTGCCACTCTTGAACAGGGCTATCGCAGTGAATGGTAACCCCATTTTCTCTGGCAAGCCTTTGATAGCCCCAAGCCAGTTTAAGTGGATTAATGCCAAAGCCATCTTGGTAGCGAATAGCGCCATAGGCGTTATTATCAGCCATATAGTTTCGATGTAGCTCACTTCGGCTTAGTATTTGTACATCATAACCAAACATTTTTTGTTGTAACTCTGCAGCTGCAATTAAACCTTTTAACATGTCAGGTTTATGCGCAACTCTGATATAACCACTTTCTTGCGGATCACAGTCAATGCCTTCATCAATTAAGCTTTTTACTGTGTCGACTCCAGCGCACATTTCTTGGTAAATGCCGCGCATCACTTCTTCGCCCCATTGAGCTTGCATAGTTGCGTAGGGCTTTCTACCTGAGGACTTTAAAATAAAGCCGCCATTGCGACCACTTGCTCCCCATGCCGTTCGATTCGCTTCAAGTACTGTTGCTTTGATGCCGTGCTCTCTGGCGAGGTGTAAGGCGGTTGATAAGCCGGTGTAACCTGCGCCAATAATGGCAACATCAACCGAAATATCTTTGTTAAGTTGGCCATCATCTTCCGGTGCTGTGCCGGCAACATCTGCCCAGTAACTGTCAGGGTAGGGGTTATTATTGGATAATGAGCTATCAACGAGAGGGTCGTACATCTTGGCTACCTAATTTTTGTTATACCACCTGCAAACTTATCATAACGAGATTATTTTGCTGTGATTTTATTGTTTTTTTTGTAACTATAGCCATGGAATAACTTGGTAAAAATTGATTGTCATTCTCATGCAATGAATCACTTATCATTAACTTCAGCGAGAATACTTTAAGGAAGGTAGCTATAACATGGGTAAACAATTTTCAGAGCTAAATACTAAACATATCGACTTCATCGCCGATCAAAAGATATTTTTTGTTAGCACGGCTGCAGACACTGGTACTGTTAACTTATCGCCAAAAGGTGGTGATAGCTTAAGAGTGATCAACCCAACGACTATTGCCTGGTTAAACCTAACGGGGAGCGGTAATGAATCAGCCGCTCATGTGTTAATCAACCCGCGTATGACCATTATGTTTTGTGCCTTTGAAGGTGCGCCTTTAATTTTACGGACATACGGCACAGCCAGAGTGCTGCATCAAGGCGATGAACAGTGGGATGAATATATAAAGCTCTTTCCAGAGAATATTGATTCACGACAGGTATTTTTACTTGATATTGCTATGGTGCAATCATCTTGTGGCATGGCTGTACCTTACTTTAACTTTGAAGCTGATCGTGATGACCTTGCTAAATCATCAGAAAAGCAAGGTAAAGAGGGCATTGAAAAGTATTGGGTAAAGAAAAATCAACAAAGTATTGATGGCTTTGAAACTGAAATTGTTAAACGCTCTGCTATAAAAATTAGTTAGTTTTGATATTGCGCTGACAACTCTTTAGTTTGAAAAGATCTAGTAGATTAAATGACTATTTCTCCTCAAAAGAGCTGCAAAAGTCTAATGCTATCTTTTTAAGTTGCGATTTTCTTTCGAAGTGAAATTTAATTGGTTTTGATTTGTTGTTCATTTAATTACAGTGAAACCGGGTGGGTTTTAATGTTTTTAGTGTGCAGTTTTTATTTAAGTGATTGTTTTATAGCTTTTTTTATTGGTATTGTTTAATCTAGAGTTAACTCGTTAAGTTACGGTGTACAAATTTTATTACTGAAAGTTATCTTAAATATTAATAAAATTTATACAATAATACTTACAAATGTAACTTCTTGTGTAATAATACAGGTGTAGTAACAATTTTGGGAGGCTATTATGGCCCATGAGGATAGACGCAATATGTCAAAAAACACCGATGCTAGTTTAGATAATTGTAATAATGAGCAAAAATCAACATTAGAGCAATTAGCTGATGCCAACCATGAAATTGAAGAGTTAAAACTACAAATTGCTTGGTTAGAGCGCTCTTACGAGTAATTTAAGCGCAGAGCTATACATACTCGTTATCATTAACTGCATTGCGTTATTTGTTTAAGCAAATAATTGGAATAAGTTAAGTTAAAAGGCAAATATAATTTATATATTTGCCTTTTTTGTTTCCTTTTGAATGTGCCGGTAAAATACAACAGCTGACTTTCTTTGTCATCAATCACCCTATAAAAGTTTCATTTGCTTTGATAAATTAGTTGCATATCTAATAGTTCATGGTATTTTCCCTGCATTAACGCAAAACAAAAATGTAAAACAATTTTTAGAATATAGCCAAAGGAAGCAATCTTATGCCAAAGGCAAGTGAGATAAAGAAAAATGCTGCGATAGAGCACAACGGTCAAGTGTTGATCGTTCGAGATATAACAAGGTCTGTTCCTCAAGGCAGAGCAGGTGGTAGTTTATACAGAATGCGTCTTTACGATGTAGTGACCGGTGGTAAGGTTGATGAAACCTTTAAAGCAGAAGATATGCTAAATTTTGCTGATTTAAGTCGCAGGCCGTCAATGTTTTCATATATCGATGGAGACGAGTATGTCTTTATGGATAATGAAGATTACACTCCATACAATTTAAATAAAGAAGCTATCGCTGATGAAGTACTTTTCATCAATGAAGAGACTCAAGGTATTTCAGTGATTATTGTCGATGAGTCACCTGTTGCAATAGATTTACCGCCAAGTGTTGAGTTAGTTATTACTGAAACAGACCCTTCAATTAAAGGGGCTTCAGCCAGTGCTCGTACTAAGCCAGCAATACTTTCTACAGGGTTAACCGTGCAAGTACCTGAGCATATCTCTACAGGTGATAAAATTAAAGTTAATACTGAAGAGCGAAAGTTTATGGGTCGTGCAGACTCAAAGTAACCACGCTAATTACCGTTAACTAACGTTAATTGATCATCCATTGAAAAATGCCCGCAGTTTCGGGCATTTTTTATTTTAGTTACGCCAACGAATAACAATAGCAGTTAAGTTAGTTTGAATTAATAGAAAGGTTTAATAATGAGTGAAGCAATATATTCAATTGGCCAACAAGGACAGCCTTGGGGGGAAAGTGAAAAAGCATTATGGTTTGAACAGCAGAGTATTAAACGTTCTTATCAAGAGCAAGTACTAACTAAACTTGAAGCGCTTGCGCCTTCATTTGATATGATTCAGTACGGTAGCCTTACAATTGATGAAAGTCGCTATCCTTTGTACGTAATGCAAAGTAAAAACTGGCAAACAGCTAACCCGACCATTCTGGTTACTGGTGGCGTTCACGGTTATGAAACAAGTGGCGTACAAGGTGCCATTCGCTTCCTAGAAACAAAAGCACAAAGTTACAGCGAACAGTTTAATATTATCGTTGCGCCTTGTGTTAGTCCGTGGGGCTATGAAACCATCAATCGTTGGAACAATAAGGCGATAGATCCAAACCGTTCATTCTACCCAGACAGCCCTGCACAAGAGTCGGCAGCATTAATGTCATACATTAATGAGCTAGACGTTGACATAGCGATGCACATTGACTTGCATGAAACCACAGATACCGATAACAGTGATTTTAGGCCTGCACTCGCGGCGCGTGATGCCATAGTACAGAAAAACTGGAATATTCCAGACGGTTTTTATCTGGTTGGTGATACTACTAAGCCTGCTAAAGAGTTTCAGTATGCGATTAATCAAGCGGTCGCAAAGGTCACTCATATTGCACCTGCGGATAACGATGGTAAGTTAATCGGTGTCGATATAGAGCAGTTTGGCGTGATTAATTACGCTGGCAGAGCGCTAGGTTTATGTATGGGCTTAACAGACGCGCCGTTAGTGACCACAACCGAAGTTTACCCTGACAGCCCGTTAGTTGATGATGAAAACTGTATTCTGGCGCAAGTTGCAGCGATTACTGCAGCGATTGATTTTATTTAATCAATGTCATTTTCAGGGTTTTATTTAATCATTTTAGCTGATTAATTCCATAAAAAAAACGCCTACTTGAGAGTAGGCGTTTTTCTTTTACTATGAGTTAAAATATCTGCTATTAAGTCATCTGTTATGTAAGTTATCCGTTATTAAGTTATCAGCTAGCTAATTTTGGTAGCGTACCGCTAAATCTTCTATTTGAATATTACCGAATAACTGTCCATCAGGTGTTGCTGCAATAGCTGTTTGACGAGTTAACTTAGTTACTTTTACTTTATAAGGGCTTAAGTTATAACCCGCGTAAGATTTGCCTAACTTATTAGTAAAATGAGTAAGGTGTAATAAACTAAATTCATCGCCAATTTTTAAACCATGATCTCTGCCTAAATTAATGGTGACTTGGTTACCATTTACTCGGATTATCTTACCTCTGCTCGGTTCACACATGATGTTTTCATCAATATCTTTAACCGCTTTATCGATTATGTCTTCTATCATAGTGCCATATTCACTTTGCCAAAAAGCATTACCGTCTACATCTACTTTAATTCGCTTAGTAAATGGCCAAGTTGCGGTATTTTGATAGCTGTCTTGCCATACTAATTCACCATTTAAGCCATTATATAAATAGAAGCTGATGGCAAAATTCCTCGGATACATACCTTGTTGCCAAAATAACCAACCATTGGTTGATTGTTTATTAAAGGAAATATTAGTGATTTCACTAAAAAGGATGTATTGACTATCAGTCGTTTCGCTTAGCGATTGAGTTAATTGAGCAATACCGTCACGAGCCAGGCTGTTATTTAATCGTGAAAACTCTGTTTTATTATTTAAAATACTACTGGTTCGGGTGTAGGTACTATGTTGGTTTAATTTGCTTGCCAACTTAGTCATCGCAGATTTATCAATTAAATATATTTCCCCAATATTTGCTTGCTCTCTGTGTAGTAAGTGACTGCGAGTGATTAGAATTGATTTTTTGAAATTTATCGCGAAGCACTTTTTCTCTTGAGGGAAGATATCAGCGCGTATAGTCACGGTAATTAAATTATCAACATGTATCTCATCGACTAACTCAATGGAGTTAACACTGCCACTAGCACGTATGCTGATTTGATCTTGAGTGAGTAAGCCATTTACCACTTGCTGAACACTTGAAACGCTAGCGCCAGAAACAAGCAATGCTTTTTTTAGTGCATTTTCCATCGCCTTAGTACGTGCAATTTCAATACTAGTTTCATCAGTTCGTGCGTAGCCTTGCGTTTCATACCATTGACTAAGCGCGGGGAAGGCAGCTAATAAGCTACCGATCAAAATGACGTTAATGATAAATTTATACATAAGCGTTTATACTTTCCTAATGGTTTACTACCTGCTTGCACTAAGCGGCTAAATACACTGCGGCAACACTAATTCAATTCTAATTTAATTCTAGTTCATTACTGATTCATTATTAATGCATTTTTCATGCCCTTAATATATTTGAAACCTGTGGGGTGTTCACACGGTGTGAGATCGAATACGGAATATTTTAATTATTGGCTTAGAATGTGCATCGATGTAAAACAGATATGAATTTGTAAATTAAAACGCTATTAATAGTATCGCTATTATAGTGGTTAGTTTTAAAGGGGAACACCATGAAAAAATGGCTTATACCACTGATCTTGCCTGCATTGATATCATGCGAGTCGACAAATGATGATGGATTTTATCAATCAACACAAATTGAGAAAGGTGAAATAGATAGTCATGATTTACCGCGCCACGCTATTAATGATGTGGTGAAAGGCTTAGCGTTTCAAATGCTTGCAAGCAGTAGCTTTGTTAATGCAAAAACGCCTGTGGCTGTTGCCTCGTTTGTTGATTTAAAAGATCTCGAAACGACAAACTGGCTTGGTAATCAGCTTGCAGAAAGCTTTGTTCATGAGCTACAGCGTCATGGTTTAGTGGTGATTGATTATAAAACAACGGGTCATATACGCGTTACAAAAACAGGGGACTACGTTTTCAGTCGAGACTGGCAAGAGCTGCCTGAACGTCAGATTATTGACTACGTTGTTTCTGGCACTATGGTAGAGCAAGAAAATGGCATTTTAGTTAATGCGCGTATGATTGGTATTCAATCTAAAGTGATTGTTGCTACCGCACAATCTTTTATTCCATCTTGGGTACTTGGCGATGAAATGAGTCATAGTGAAAAGGTGAAGATGAAAGACGGTATGATTATTCGAGATAATGCGATGTTACTTGATGACGAACGTGCAGTTTCGATACAAAACTAGTTTTATGTTACTTCAATTTATAACTATAAAATGCCATATAACCAAATATTTAAGGAGAGCGCGCTATGAGATTTTCATTGGCTAGATGCTTCTTTATTACCTTATTACTGTCAATGACAAGTGCTTGTTCATTATTTTACGACAAGCATGTGCAGTGGCAAACAGTTAAGCCTGAATCCTTTCCTGTGCTTTCAGCCACGGGGTTTGCTCCAATTAGTTTACAAAAGTCATCTCATGAAACTCAGCGGATGTTAATGGCCATTAAGGCGTCAAAAATTGCCGCTTATGCAGAGTTAGCAGAACAAGTGTATGGACAGCAAATTAAGGGCAACGTTACTATGGCTGATTTATTAATAGAAGATCAGCAAATGATGGCATCAGTTCAAGGAATCATTCGTGGTGCTAAAGTAATTAAAAGTTACCCTGTTGGCGATGTGTATACAACTGAATTACAGCTAAACTTCGAGGATGTCTACAATATTTATCAAGCTAACCAAAATAGAAAAGAAGTTAGTGATGTTACTCATTTTTAAAGCACTGACAATAATAGTGACTTGTCAATACTAATTACTCTCATGTATCAAACATTAAAAAAGGCAGTGAATTTACCATTCACTGCCTTTTCTTTATGTTGTTATTACTGTGCTTTTAATACTATGCCTTTAATATTAGGCTTTTAAGCCAAGACTCGATAAGCCTGCACTTTTTTTACCCTTGCTGTCATAGGTAATGGCACTTTTATTGTGATTTTCTAATAAACTGGTTTTCATACGTTCAACAGCCAGTTGTGATTGTTGAATTATTTGACCATTAACCAGGTTTTGTTGCTGACAGTGTGCTAGTAAGTCAGTTATTTCTGTCAGTTGCTGGGTAAGTTTTCCTGCTGCTTTATCCTGAGCGAAGGCTTGGTTTTGACTTATTGTCTGATCAAGTTTTTGAATCTCTAAGAGTAAAGTGTTTTTATTTTGGCTAATTGCGAGCAATGCTTCAGGGTCGTGCTGTTGTAGCACTTGCTTTTCATCGGCGATTATTTGAGCCAGAGCGCTTAGCTGCTCATGTTGCTTTGCTAGCAGCTGTAAAGAGGTCGTTTCGTGAGAGCCTGACTCAGATGACATAAGTCGCACCTTGAATTAACTGAAATATGATAGGCTTACAGTCTATCGTTAAACTAGCTTAAATTCAAAGTTAGCGATACTTGCAGCTAATTTTTCTGGATTAACTTTATAGTCACCATCACTAATCGCTTTTTTCAACTCATCAATTTTCTTTTGATTAACCACTGGTGCGTCTGTCGCTTTTTTTTGCAGCTCGTTAAGCTGCTTTGCTTGCGGAGTGATAGAAACAGAGTCTTGCCCTGATGTTTTTACTTGGGCATTGCTTGCTGCTGATTGAGCAGATTGCTGCTTAACTTGCTGTTGTTGTGCTTGTTGAACTTGATTGGCGTTATTCAAGTTATTGATATTAATAGCCATAATTTCATCCTTTAACGATGGAATGATATTTTAAATAGATTCTTGTATCTCGTTATCGACCAAGACGTAAATTACTTTAATAATTAATCGCTAAAAAATAAATAATTTCATCGGGTATTTAACTTACATTTGCAGTGGTGTTTATTATAGATGAATTACTACTTGGTTAATAGCTTTGACGCGAGGGGTGATGATTTTGTTTGAACGAGTGTTCTTTACCCTGACTTGCTCATTAATATTGCCAGATGAAAGAGCTACGCCTTGGGTTTTAATGTTAAAGCTTTTAGATGAAGCAATAATAGTTACCACATCACCTTTACAAACCAAACAAATACTCCGTTTAGTAATTGCTTTACCTTTACCTATACGCTTTTTGGCTTTGGCACCAAAAACAATGTTGCTATTGGTTAATTTATCACCGCGAATACGATTAATGGCAATATAAGCTAGCTCAACATTACTATCATCTAGTTTATCTCCCTGACTAATTGTGGTTTTTGCAATTAAAATTGCTTTAGTTATTTCAACTTTTGCCGATAAATATATTTTCCATGGTGTTGATTCATCACAACTAATTTTTACATTTACATTTCTGCCGTTGTTTTTTTCAGGTATATTTGCAGTTAAGGGAACATTACAAGATTTTAAGACAATTCTAGGATCAAGTTTAGCGATGCTAATACGTACTTTTTCTTGTTCCGTTGATGGGAATTTATCGGTTAAATATTCTTTTGCAATGCGTTCAATATATGCGCTATCTAACTGATTTGCGGCAGAAGTAGGCTGATTAATAAGCACTAGTAATAAAAAAAATAAAAAAAGTTTGGTATGTCGCATATATTTTGTTATCTATCTTTAAGTAAATACAAATTTTCGTCTATGCTTAACCTTAGTTAGCAATGTGAAATGTAAGTAAATCATGCGTCAACTATCAGACGCTTAGTGTAATTTGGTAATTAATACTTTAATGTAATTCAAGAATTGTGCCTTGTATCGTGTCAATTGCAGAATGGGCGCAATATAAAGAGTAATTCAATATGAGGTTTTTATGGCAGGCATACTTGATTCAGTAAATCAGCGTACACAACTTGTTGGTGAAAATAGACTAGAATTGTTGCTCTTTAAACTTATTGGCAGACAACGATTTGGCATTAATGTTTTCAAAGTGCGCGAGGTCATGCCGTGTCCTAATCTAACCTTATTACCTAAACAAGATGCTTTTATAAAAGGTGTCGCTCATATTCGTGGACAGACAATTTCAGTGATTGATTTGAGTAAATCAACCGGTGGTCCGGCAATAGAACAAACAGCTGATAGCTTCATTATTATTGCTGAATATAACCGTAGCGTTCAAGGGTTTTTGGTTGCTGGCGTAGAAAGAATTGTCACCTTAAGTTGGGCAGATGTGATGCCGCCGCCAGAGGGCGCAGGTAAATCGAGTTATTTAACTGCTGTAACTGAAATTGATAACGAAATGGTATCTATTTTAGATGTAGAGAAAATTCTCAATGAAATTAGCCCCGTGTCAACAGATGTCAGCGAAGATATTGTCGATAGCAGTGTTGGTGAAAGCTTAGGTGATAAGTTAGTAATGATTGCAGATGATTCAACCGTGGCTCGTAATCAAGTGAAAAGAGCATTGGAGCCATTAGGTCTAAATATGGTTTTAGCTAAAAATGGTCGTGATGCTCTTGACCAATTACTTGAAATAGAAGCAACCTGTGAAAATAGCATTACAGAGAAAGTTGCTTTGATGATTTCTGATATTGAAATGCCTGAAATGGATGGTTATACCTTAACTGCAGAAGTTAAAGGAAATGATCGTATGAATAAGATGCCAATTATATTACATACTTCGTTAAGTGGTGTTTTTAATAATGCCATGGTTGAAAAGGTTGGCGCTGAAGATTTTATTCCTAAATTTCACCCTGATGAATTAGCAACCGCTGTGAAGAAGTGGCTAAAAATCGAAGATTAATTCTTTATCAAATACAGCATCACTGCCATATTTTAGCGTTATTAATTTTTTGTCAGTGAACGAGACGAGTTATTTGTATTAAACAGGAAGCCATTGTGTCAGCAAGACAACTTGATGAAAGAAGCTACAATCAATTTAGAACTTTTTTGGAGCAACAATGCGGCATTGTGCTAGGTGAAAATAAGCAATACCTAGTAAAAAGTCGATTAGCCCCATTAATGGCCAAGTTTGAACTCGCTTCCTTAGGTGAGCTTGTAACTCGCACCCTTGCCCCGGTAGAGCGGCAACTACGTGCCGCCGTTATTGATGCCATGACCACTAACGAAACACTATGGTTTCGAGATGATTACCCGTTTAAGTTATTGCAAAGTAAATTATTACCAGATTTTGCCGATAGAAAAACGCCCGTAAAGATTTGGTCAGCAGCAAGTTCTTCTGGGCAGGAACCCTATTCAATAGCGATGTCAGTACTTGAATATCAGCAGAAAAACCCAGGGGCTTTCCCTCGTGGCGTGCAAGTTATCGGCACTGATATTTCGACTACTATGCTAGAGCATTGTAAATATGGTCATTATGATAGTTTAGCCCTTGCTAGAGGATTATCAGCCGAGCGAAAACAGCGCTTTTTTGAAACCGGTGATAATGGCATGTTAAAGGTTAAAGATCAGGTAAAAAAAATGGTCAACTTCAGACCGTTAAATTTACTCAATAGTTATAGCTTAATGGGCCGATTTGATATTGTCTTTTGTCGAAACGTACTGATATATTTCTCTCCGGAAATCAAAGCACAAATCATTAGTCAAATTCATGGCGTGTTAAATAATGATGGTTATTTGTTTCTTGGTGCGTCAGAATCATTATCAGGAATCAATCAAGATTTTACTATGCTGCGTTGCAACCCCGGTATTGTCTATCAAAAAAAGTAAACTTATAAATTTCTCTTAGCTAACAGTTAGATAGGTATGCTGTTAGCCATATATTGTAATCCCCCGTGTTTAGCTTCATCTCATTGTTACAACCTCCTTGGCATAATTATTGAATACTTCTTAGCTATAACGTAAATGATCGTGAGGCTATTATGGCTATAGGTTTTGATAAAGGCTTTCAATTGCATTCTCAAGGTATGCAAATTCGCTCTCAGCGTGCTGAAGTGATTGCCAGTAATATCGCCAATGCAGATACTCCGGGCTATAAAGCTAAAGGGTTAGATTTCAAGCAAGCACTAGCTCAAGCTTCGAGCAAGCAGCAAACGGGTATGACCCGTACCAACGATAAACACTTTGATGTGAGGACAGAGTTGAATAACTCTGTCGATTTTCGTATTCCAAATCAACCTGATACCGGTGATGGTAATACTGTAGATGTACAAGTGGAACGAAACTTGTATCTAAAAAACTCATTAGAGTATCAAGCCAGTGTGCAATTTCTTAATGGCAAAATAAAAGCGATGAAGAAAGTCATTAGCGGAGGTCAATAATTATGAGTCTTTTCAATGTGTTTAACATAACTGGTAGTGGTATGAGCGCACAGTCTGTACGCTTAAATACTACTGCGAGTAATATTGCTAATGCCGATAGTGTTAGTAGTAGCGCCGATCAAACTTACCGCGCCAGACATCCGGTTTTTGCCGCTGCCATGCAAGAAGCTGCCGCAGGTCAAAATGGCAATGAGGCAAGTGGTGTTGGGGTAAACGTATTAGGGGTTGTAGAAAGTGATAAACCATTAAATGTGGAATACGCACCTAATCACCCGATGGCTGACAAAGAAGGTTATATCTATAAACCTAACGTTAATGTTATTGAAGAAATGACCAATATGATTTCAGCTTCACGTTCATATCAAACTAACGTGCAACTGGCTGAATCAGCAAAAAATATGCTTAACAAAACATTAATGTTAGGACAGAGATAATGAAAGCATTTAATTCATCATTGTTCTTTTTGCACAATGTAGGAGTAGATAATGGAAACAGTTAAAGGTAATAACCCCTTAGAAGCTATTCGTTGGCAAAAAGAAGAGTATAAAGTTGCCGAACAAGATAAAGGTATGCTCACTCAGGCTGACTTTTTTGCGCTACTGACTAAAGAGTTGTCTAATCAAGACCCAACTAAGCCGGTTGATAATAATGAAATGATTTCTCAGATGACTGCGTTTTCAACTACAGATGGCGTTCAGCAGTTGAACGCATCATTTGAAGGTTTTGCCAGTTCAATGACTTCTAGTCAGGCTCTTCAGGCATCTTCACTTGTTGGACGAAGCGTTTTAGTTGAAGACAATATCTTTGGCATGAGTGAAGGTGAAGCGGTAAAAGGCAAGTTGGTCTCTGATGAACCGGCAAGCAATGTAAATATTTACGTTGAAAACATTGCTGGTGAAATTATCCAAACTGTTCCGGTTGGCAATGTGGCTGCCGGTGGCATGACATTTACTTGGGATGGTCAAACATCTGAAGGAAAGCCCGCAGATACAGGAGCTTACCGTTTTCGAATTGTAGGTTTAGTTGACGGGCAAGCATCAGAAATAGAAGCTCAGACCTATCGGAAGGTTGACAGTGTTACCTTAGCGGGCGCTGGCGGCAACATTATGTTGAACCTAAACGGTGGTAGTGCGATGGCATTAGCTGATGTGGTTGAAGTTTCTGAAGGTGATACTTAAGTTTCTCGAAATGACCAGCCAATCATCAAGCTTGGTCGCATGAAAGGTTTATGCTTGAACTGCCAAATTGAAAGCAAATTTTCTTAGCAAGTATTGAGCAAAGTAAAGAATTTTAAAGAGGGTAAAATTATGTCATTCAATATTGCATTAAGCGGGTTAAACGCTGCACAAAAAGATTTAGATGTGTCATCTAATAACATTGCCAATGTTAATACTGTAGGTTTTAAAGAGTCGCGTGCTGAGTTTGTCGATGTTTATGCGGCATCGCTTCTCGCTTCAGGTAAAACAAAAGTGGGTGATGGTGTCTTAACGGCTGATGTTGCACAACAGTTTTCTCAAGGTAGTATTCAGTTTACTAATAATGCCCTTGATTTAGCTATTACCGGTAATGGTTTTTTTGCCACAGTACCAGAGCTTGGTTCCTTAGAGACTTCTTATACTAGGGCTGGACAGTTTAAGTTAAATTCAGATAATTTTGTGGTTAATTCAGGTGGCGGTCACCTGTTAGGGTTTCCTGTAAATACCGATGGTTCATCAGCTTCTGTTAGTTTAAGTACCGCAGAGCCTATTCGTATTCCTACAGCCTCTGGTGCACCGACAAAAACCAGTGAAGTTGATGTGCGTATGAATTTGCCCGCAGGTGATTCATATATTGCCAATGCACCGGGGAATTTTGATCCGGACGATCCACTAACGTTTAATAATTCAACATCGGTGACAATTTTTGACTCACTAGGTGATAGTCATGTAATGACGTACTTTTTTGTCAAAGATGACCCAACAGTTAACCCAAATGAGTGGATGTTATTTGCGGCCATTGACGGTAAACCAATTAACTTAGTTGACAGCAGTATTCCACCACCAGGTGCTACAGGTATTGTTGGTGGTAATGTTTCAGGACCTTTACAGCCAACGGGTGGGATACAGGGGGCTAGACTAGTATTTGATGCCTCAGGTGATTTTATTTCACAAATACCAACGTTAGCTAATGGTGGTATTATTACTGAAGATTTTACCAATCATTTACCTAATGGTGCTGATACCTCACAAACGGTGCAAATAGACTTCAATCTAGATCCAACGGGACCTAACCCGAATGAACCAACGCAGTTTGCCTCAAACTTTGAAGTTACAGCATTAAATCAAGATGGTTTGGCCGTAGGTCGTTTGACTGGGATTGATATTGGTACGGATGGCTTAGTTAGAGCAACTTATAGTAATGGTACTTCACAGCCTTTATCTCGAATTGCGATGGTTAACTTTGCCAATGAGCAAGGTTTAACACAAATTGGCAATACCGGGTGGAAAGAAAGTATTGTTTCAGGTGAGGCACTTGCTGGTGAAGCCGGATCTGGCACTTTTGGTACAATAAACTCGTCAGCATTAGAGCAATCAAATGTTAACTTAACTACAGAGTTGATTGATTTAATTTCAGCGCAACGAAATTTCCAAGCAAACTCACGAGCGCTAGAGGTTGATAACCAGCTTAACCAAACCATATTACAAATTAGATAGTTAAAATGTAAGTTTCTAAACCGCTCTCTCAAAGCTGTTAGTTTAAGTCCCAGATACTTAGCTAGCAGTTTTTTTATTTTTAACACCTCATACTCACTTTTGTGAATACTACCTTTTACTACTCTAACTAGACTTAACTTCCCATCCTTAAAAATTGAACACGTCAATATAAATATAGACAAGTGGCACCCTACTTGCATTTACCAATATATACTTTTTAATTTTGGAAAATCATTATGGATAAGATGCTTTACATAGCCATGAGTGGCGCTAAGCAAAACATGCAAGCCTTATCAATAAATGCCAATAACTTAGCGAATGCTAAAACCACAGGCTTTAAGGCTGATCTAGCACAAGCACGTAGTATGCAAGCCTATGGCGAAGGACAACCTTCACGTGTTTTTTCAATGACCGAGCGTGCTAGCCAAAATTTTGACTCAGGCGCTGTTTTACATACGGGTCGCTCCTTAGATATTGCCGTAGAAGGTGATGGTTTTTTTGCTGTGCAAGGTGAAGATGGTCAAGAAGCGTATACCCGCGGTGGTCACCTTAGGTTAACTGAAACCGGTGCTTTAGAAACCAACGATGGTGAATTAGTTATTGGTGAAGATGGCCCAATAACATTACCCCTGCCGGTTAATAACATTCAAATTAGTCGTGACGGCACTATCATGGTTCAGCCAGAAGGCGCACCAAGTAGTGTTCAAGAAGAGGTTGCTCGGATAAAACTAGTTAACCCTGATGTACGTTTAATTGAAAAAGGTACAGACGGGCTATTTCGAGCCAAAGCAGGCGGGCAATTAGTTGCCGATGTTAATGTCAAGGTACTTGGTGGCTCGCTAGAATCGAGCAACGTTAATCCAATTAATGAAATGACAGAGATGATTGCCTTACAACGTCAGTTTGAAATGCAATTAAAAATGATGAAGACAGCAGAAGAAATTGATTCGAGTGCTTCTTCGTTATTACGTGCTTTTTAGCGCTTAGTAAATTTTTAAGTAATTGTTTACCTGATGGTAAGTATTTACTCACTGAATAGAGGTGATGTATGAACCCAGCATTATGGATAAGTAAAACCGGTTTAGATGCGCAAAATAAAGATATTGCGGTAATTTCTAATAACCTAGCAAACGCAAGTACCGTCGGCTTTAAAAAAAGCCGTGCAGTATTTGAAGACTTGCTTTACCAGAATATTAATCAACCAGGTGGTCGAAGTGCTCAAGATACAGAAGCACCTTCAGGCTTAATGCTTGGTGCTGGTACTAAAGTTGTTGCGACACAAAAAATTCATACGCAAGGCGACATGATCACTACAGATAATGCCCTTGATTTAATGATTCAAGGTGAAGGTTTCTTTGAAATCTTAATGCCCGATGGTAGCTCTGCTTATAGCCGCAATGGTCAATTTACCATGGATGATGAAGGTAACATGGTTACACCAGGTGCGGGATATATGATCCAACCGCAAGTAACTATTCCCGAAGATGCATTAAGTATTACAGTTTCACAAGATGGTGAAGTATCAGTAAAACTACAAGGGCAACCAGACCCAGCAGTGGTTGGACAAATTAATTTAATTAACTTTGTTAACCCAACAGGTCTGGAGCCAATAGGGCAAAATCTATATACCGAAACAGCAGTAAGTGGTGCACCGCAAGAAGGTGTTCCTGGGCTTGAAGGCTACGGCATGCTTGTTCAAGGTGCATTAGAAACATCAAATGTAAATACTACAGAAGAGTTAGTTAACCTAATTGAAAGTCAGCGCGTTTATGAAATGAACTCAAAAGTGATTTCGGCCGTTGACCAAATGCTTAGCTATATCAACCAACAACTTTAGTTGATTGATGTTAGCTAATAACAGATTAATTTTAAATTATCGGAGGCAGTGATGAACAATAGCAAGATGTTAAATAAAGCAAAATTACGTTTAGTAAAATTAGTTTCAGTTAGTTTATTCATTACGCTTACTAGTGCTTGTAGTAACACCGTGGAGTTAAGTAAAGCATTACCAAATGATCCTGACTTTGCGCCAATAATGCCAGAAGAAGAAGAAGAGCGCATTGTTCCATCGGGTTCATTATTTAAGCCTCACTATGTAAACAATATTTATTCAGACTCTAAGGCACACCGAGTTGGCGACATTATCTCGGTTATTTTAAGCGAAAAAACCCAAGCAAAGAAAAATGCTAAAACTGAGCTGAAAAAAGAAAATGAAACCAACTTAGATGCGGTTACTGGTTTAGGTGGCGTACCAGTCACTATCGGTGGTGAGTCGTTACAGTTTGGTATTAGTCAAGATTCAAACTTTAAAGGTGATTCAAAAGCTGACCAAGGTAACAGTTTAAGCGGTAATATTTCAGTGCACGTATTACGCGTTTTACCTAATGGCAACTTAATGATCCGTGGTGAAAAGTGGTTAACCTTAAATAATGGTGATGAATACATTCGTTTAACTGGGGTTATTCGCTCAAAAGATATTAACTCAAACAACACCATCATGTCGACCAAGGTTGCTAATGCTCGTATTCAATACGCAGGAACGGGGAGCTTTGCTGACGCTAATGAACAGGGATGGTTAGTTAAATTCTTTAATAGTACCTGGTGGCCATTTTAGCAAAGTCACAAGCTAATGGTTTATTTGAAGTCGTGTTTAAAATTTTTCGTTTAAGGTATGAATAAAATGAAAGCAGTAATTAACCTATTTATCCTTTTGTCATTACTAGCGCCAACGTTAGTGAATGCTCAACGCATCAAAGACTTAGCGGATGTTGCCGGCGTTCGCTCAAACCAACTGGTTGGCTATGGTTTAGTGGTAGGTTTACCAGGAACTGGTGAACAAAGTCCATTTACCGAACAAAGCTTTAAAACCATGTTAAGTAACTTTGGTATTACTATGCCAGAAAACTTAAAACCGAAAATTAAAAATGTTGCAGCCGTTGCCGTACACGCAGAATTAAGCGCTTTTACTAAACCAGGACAAACGATTGATGTAACGGTTTCAAGTATGGGGAGCGCGCAAAGTTTACGTGGTGGTACGTTATTACAAACTATCTTAATGGGCTTGGACGGCAATGCTTATGCGGTTGCTCAAGGATCGCTAGTTGCTGTCTCTTATACACATCTCCGAGCCCACGAGACCGTACTAGATC
>CAJXPG010000004.1 GCA_913057925.1 uncultured Colwellia sp.
ATCCTGCTAGTGGCATGAATGTCCCGGCTATTGGCCAGTTCTTTTTGATTTTATCCTCTTTGCTTTTTTGGGTCATGGATGGACATCTTGCTTACCTACAATTCGTTGTCGCTAGCTTTGAAACCCTACCTATTCCAACAGAGCACCTTTCAAGCATTAAGTATAAAGAAGTAGTTGAGTGGGGCAGTTGGATGTTCGCCACTGCATTATCATTAGCTTTAGCACCAATTACCGCGATGTTATTAATTAATTTTTCTTTTGGTATTATGACTCGAGCGGCACCTCAGCTGAATATTTTTGCCATTGGCTTTCCTATAACCATGATGGCAGGTTTGCTCATCATGTGGTTAACCTTTGGTAATTTCTTTTCACATTTTGAACTTCAGTGGCAGCGAGCATTAGATTTTAGCTGTTACCTTATTGATTGTAAGGCGGTTTAAATGGCTTATTCTGCTTTTGATTGTAGAGGTGTTGAAAAAACTGAAGAATCATCGATAGTGCAACTTCTTGCTAGGGTGGGGTAAATGGCTGACTCAGATAGTGGAGAAAAAACAGAAGAACCCACGGCAAAAAAGCTCACTGATGCCCGAAAAAAAGGCCAAATAGCACGTTCTAAAGATTTAGGTACTTTGTTTGTACTGGTTGGCAGTGCTTGTGCCATGCTTTTGATGGGCGATGCATTAGCATCATCTATGGCGCAGATGATGCAGCATCTATTTAGTTTAGACCGCCAAGAAGCCATGGATGTAAATGCCATTTTTAAAGTCATCAATGATGGCGTTTTTCAAATAGTTGCGCCATTATTGTGGATCTTCTTTATTGTGATGCTGGCGGCTTTCATAGGTAACACTTTGCTTGGTGGTATGAGCTTTTCATGGGAAGCAATGATGCCTAAGGCAAGTAAACTCTCCCCAATCGCTGGTTTTAAGCGTATGTTTGGCGTGCAAGCCGCGGTTGAGTTAATTAAATCAATCTTAAAGTTTTTCGTAGTTTTTATCGTGGCTTTTTTACTGCTTAGCGGCTTATTTGAGCAAATTCTCGGTTTAAGTAGAGAGGCAATACCTAACAACTTTGAGCATGCCGTTAGTATGTTGTTATGGATGTTTTTGGTACTTGCTTTATCGATTGGCATTATTGTTGTCATTGATGCGCCTTATCAAGTTTGGAATCATAACCGCCAACTTAAAATGACCAAGCAAGAAGTGAAAGATGAGCATAAAAGCACCGAAGGTAGCCCAGAAATAAAAGGTCGGATCCGTAGAACTCAATATGAAATGTCTCAGCGGCGCATGATGGAAGATATTCCAAACTCAGATGTTGTTATAACGAATCCAACGCATTTCTCAATAGCATTAAAATATGATGCTGCGGTAGGTGGTGCACCTGTGCTTTCTGCTAAGGGCGTAGATGAAATGGCTTTACATATACGTACAATTGCCAAAGAGCATCAAATAGAAATTATCCAATCACCTGCTTTAGCACGTTCGCTGTACTACACAGCAGAAGTTGGTGATGATATTCCAGAAGAGTTATTTGCAGCTGTTGCGCAAGTTTTAGCCTTTATATTTCAGTTGAATGAGCATAAAAAAGGCCGCGCCAAAAAGCCTATTCCTGTTGCGAAAGAGTTACCTATCCCTGATGATTTTAGATATTAGTTTGGTCTTCCTTAGTCGCTAATTCGATTTTAAAATAGCCTTCTGGCTAAGAAGGTACTTATTTTAATGATTCATTCAAAAATATAATTATTTTCTGGTATAAGAATTGCAAATTCCACTGCACTGTCAAAAAAACATTATGAAGTAGTAATGCAATTAGCCGCTTATTTTAATCAGTTCGATAAAACAAAATTACGCCATTTTACTGGCTTAGGTACACCATTATTGGTAATGGCTGCTTTAGGTATGGTGATTTTACCTATGCCAGCTTGGTTACTCGATGTACTTTTCTCATTTAATATCGCACTTTCTCTTGTTGTTCTTTTGATCACGGTATACACCTTAAAGCCATTAGATTTTGGCTCTTTTCCAGCGGTGTTACTGGTGGCGACAATTTTACGCTTAGCACTGAATGTTGCCAGTACCCGTGTGGTTTTATTAGAAGGTCATGAAGGGCCTGAAGCTGCAGGTAAAGTTATTGAGGCATTTGGCTCAGTTGTTATTGGTGGTAACTATGCTGTTGGCTTAGTGGTATTTCTTATTCTCATCATCATTAACTTTGTGGTAGTCACTAAAGGTGCGGGGCGTATTGCTGAGGTTACCGCGCGTTTTACTTTAGATGCAATGCCCGGAAAGCAAATGGCAATTGATGCTGATTTAAATGCTGGCTTTATTACCCAAGAACAAGCAAAAGATCGCCGAACAGAAGTGACTAACGAAGCAGACTTTTACGGTTCAATGGATGGTGCCAGTAAATTTGTTAAAGGCGATGCGATTGCTGGTATTTTAATATTATTTATTAATATCGTTGGTGGCTTAATCATAGGTATGGTGCAGCATGACTTATCGTTTGATAGAGCTGTTGAAATTTATACGCTGTTAACCATTGGTGATGGATTAGTCGCTCAAATTCCAGGGCTATTATTATCGATAGGTACAGCAATTGTTGTTACGCGTCAAAATACCTCACAGGATATGGGTGAGCAAGTAAGTAGCCAACTAGGTCAAGAAAGATCACTTTATATTGCTGCTGGTGTGATGTTTGTCATGGGCGTAATTCCAGGCATGCCACATTTTGTCTTCCTGTTATTTTCAGCAATAATCGCTGCGACTGCCTTTTTGGGTGCTAGAAATAAAGCCAGTAAAATTATTGAATTGGAGAAAACTGCTCAAGAAGAGCAAGTTCAAAACCAGCAAAAAGAAGAAGAAGTAAAAGAGCTAGATTGGGATGATGTTAATCATGTAGACGTTATTGGCTTAGAAATTGGTTATCGTTTAATTCCACTGGTAGATAAAGCTCAAGGCGGTGAACTGCTCAGCCGAATAAAAGGTGTTCGTAAAAAACTATCACAAGAATTTGGCTTTTTAGTACCGGCAGTACATATCAGAGATAATTTAGATTTAGATCCGAATAGCTATCAAATTTCCTTAATGGGCGTGGTTATTGGAGCTGCGCAAATTAGACACGACCAAGAGTTAGCTATTAACCCAGGACAAGTTTTTGGTGAGCTAGAAGGTACATCAACCAAAGATCCTGCCTTTGGACTTGATGCTACTTGGATAAATCAAAATCAACGTGAACAGGCTCAAACGCTTGGCTATACCGTGGTAGATTCTGCAACAGTGCTAGCCACTCATTTAAGTCAAATCCTGACAAATAATGCAGCACAACTGTTAGGTCATGAAGAAGTACAAAACCTTTTAGACTTACTCGCTAAGAGCTACCCTAAACTGGTTGAAGGATTTATTCCTGATACGTTAACACTGGGTACTGTTGTCAAAGTATTGCAAAGCTTAATGAACGAGGGTGTCGCTGTTCGAGATATGCGCTCTATTGTACAAACCCTTGTAGAGTATGGACCAAAGAGCCAAGACCCTGAAGTACTTACCGCCGCTGTACGTATAAGTTTGAGAAAGTTCATCATTCAAGACCTCGTTGGCAGTGCTCAAGAGGTGCCTGTCATAACTTTGGCTCCTGAATTGGAACAGATGTTGCATCAGTCAATGCAGATGGCAGGAGATGACGGCGCAGGCATTGAACCAGGTTTAGCTGAACGCCTACAGCAGTCATTAACTGAGGGAGCAAACCAGCAAGAAATGGCTGGCGATACTCCAATATTATTAACATCTGGGATTTTAAGACATGTCTTGGCTAAATTTGTTAAATATACAATTCCAAGCTTGCGCGTTATTTCTTATCAAGAAATACCAGATGATAAACAAATTAAAATTGTTAGTGCCATAGGGCAGTAATTATCAGCTCAAGATATGCTTTGCATCATTGTAGCTTAGAGCTTAAAGAGGTTGGATATGAAGATTAGACGTTTTGTTGCCAAAGATATGCGTACTGCATTAGCACAGATTAAAGAAGAGCTAGGTGTCGATGCTGTGATTATGTCTAATAAGAAGATCCCCGAAGGTGTTGAACTAATGGCTGCGGTTGATTATAACCAAGCGGTACCTGAAGCAAAGCCGGTTGCTAATACTCCGGTTGCTAATAATGCTATGGCAAACAATCACAGTGATAATGTTGCAACAAGTGCAAGAGAAGTCAGTAATGATGTTGTTAGCCTTGGTCAACAAAATGCTCATTACCAAGCGGAAGCGAATCCTAATGCTCAACAACCAGTTGCAGAGCAAGATACAGCTAATGCTCCGGTAGATAGTTTGTCTGCATTGTTAAATAGACAGGTTCAGCAAAAAGTACCAGCACAGCCTAATGAAATGCCAAATAACTTAGATGAAATAACCATTGAGCAGCAGCTTAAAAACTTTACTGACAGGTTAAGCCATTCAACTGCTAATGGGATTGCTCCTCAAGAGAATAATATAACGTCGTCAAACTTTTCTCCTAATGATGAAAGTATTACTTCAGTTAACACTAATGCGGTGAATGCTAATGTGAATTCCGTCCCAACCAGCCCTTTGGCGCAAGATATTGTTAGTGACCCGCAAGTTTCAACACAAGATTTTACCAAACTGCAGCAAGAAATGGCATCAATTCGTTCATTGCTAGAGCATCAGGTATCTGGTTTGATGTGGCAGGATATGGCTCAAAAAGATCCGCAAAGAGCAGTGCTAGTTAATCGTTTATTAGCGTTAGGGCTAAATGAACAAATTTCTGATCAAATTGCTGGTTATGTTCCTGAGCAATCGCAAGAAAAGCAAGCTTGGCAGCAGGCGAGACAATTAATTTCTCAACAAATTAACACCACACAAAATGATATTATTCAACGTGGCGGTGTCGTTGCATTAGTTGGCCCAACAGGGGTAGGCAAAACAACGACGATCGCTAAACTTGCTGCAGGTTTTGCTCAAGTTCATGGTAGTGACCAAGTTGCACTCATCTCAACAGACACTTTTCGTATCGCTGGTTTTGAACAATTAGCCACTTATGGAAAAATTATCGGCTGCCAAGTAAACCTTGCAAAAGACAGTCAAGAGTTAGATATCCTATTACAGCAGCTTTCAAAGAAGAAATTAATCTTAATTGATACTGCTGGCATGGGGCAACGCGATATGCGCTTAGCTGAACATTTAACCACTTTAGTGTCGAATGCTCGGGTTAGAATTCGCAATTACTTAGTGCTTGCAGCTAACTCTCAACAAGCTGTAATGCAAGAAAATGTCGAGCGTTTCAAAAAAGTACCATTATCAGGTTGCATTTATACTAAACTTGACGAGAGTGTTAGTATTGGTGAAATAATTACCACCTCTATTCAAAATGGCTTACCGATTGGTTATCTTACTGATGGACAAAGAGTTCCAGAAGATATTAAGGTTGCAAATGCTGAGAAATTAGTTACTCTTGCAGATAAGATGGCAAACAAGTCAACCAATAGTAATGTTAGTGGATCGCGAGCTATGCCTGTAGCACCTGCTGCAACGGTATAAAACGCAAACACATTAAAAGAATTAGAAGTATTAATTAAATGATAGATCAAGCGAGTGGCTTAAGAAAAATGCAAGATTTACAGCAAGTTAAGGTGGTTGCAGTTTCAGGTGGTAAAGGTGGTGTTGGTAAAACCAATACCTCACTTAATACTGCTATCGCTTTAGGTCAACAAGGGAAGCGAGTCTTAGTGCTTGATGCTGATTTAGGTCTTGCCAATGTTGATGTGATGCTAGGGCTTAGAGTTAAGCGAAATTTATCTCATGTATTATCAGGTGAATGTGAGCTTGATGATATTATTATTGAGGGACCGGCAGGCGTTAAAATTATTCCTGCAACATCAGGCTCTCAGTCCATGGTCGACCTTACCCCATCAGAGCATGCTGGCTTGATACGTGCTTTTAGTGAAATGCAAACACAGTTTGATGTGCTTATCGTTGATACAGCTGCAGGTATTTCAGATATGGTGTTGAGTTTCACCCGTGCCGCACAAGATGTCATGCTCGTTGTTTGTGATGAACCAACCTCTATTACAGATTGTTATGCGTTAATGAAATTACTGAGCCGTGATCACGGGGTCTTTAAATTTAAAGTTGTAGCGAACATGGTTCGTAGTGCTAAAGAAGGACAGCAACTTTTCGCTAAACTGACAAAAGTAACTGATAGATTTTTAGATGTAGCATTAGAGCTGGTTGCCGTTATTCCATTTGATGAAAACGTTAGAAAATCTGTGCGTAAGCAACAAGTCATAGTTGAAGCTTATCCACAATCTCCGGCTTCGTTGGCATATATCGACTTGGCAACTAAAGTCAGTCAATGGCCAATACCTAAACAAGCTTCAGGACATTTAGAGTTCTTTATAGAGCAGTTACTAGCAAATTAGTCAGCCATTTTAGTATTTCTTCAGTGAGAGCATTATTACGTGGTAAAAGCGATCAGCTACAATAGTCAAATTGATAAAACAGCTTTGCTTGAACAACATACAGTTCTCGTTAAGCGTATTGCTTATCATTTATTAGCTAGATTACCTGCAAGCGTTCAAGTGGACGATTTAATTCAGTCGGGTATGATTGGCTTGTTTGAGGCAGCGAATAACTTTGATAATACTAAAGGCGCTAGCTTTGAAACTTTTGCTGGTATCCGTATTCGAGGCGCGATGCTTGATGAAATGCGCCGCGGGGATTGGACGCCTCGCTCAGTTCATAAAAACAGCCGAATGGTTAGTGAAGCAATAAAGCAACTTGAAGCACAGCTAGGTAGAGATGTTTCTGATGTAGAAGTTGCTGAAAAACTTGATATTTCATTAAATGAATACCATCATATATTAAGTGAAGTAAGTACTGGGAAAATTCTAGGTATTGATGACCTCGGAGTGAGTGAAGATGCTATCAAACTTAGTGAAGATAGTATTACCGATGATCCATATCAAAGTATTGAGCAAAGTGCCTTTAAAAAAGGCTTAGCTCAGTGCATTAAGTCTTTACCAGAGCGAGAAGCTTTAGTACTGTCTTTATATTATGACGAAGAACTTAATTTAAGAGAAATAGGCCAAGTTCTTGATGTGAGTGAATCACGTGTCAGCCAAATACATAGTCAAGCAATGCATCGTTTAAAAGCGCGTATGCAATCTTGGCAAAGTTAACTAGACTAGAACTACGTTAGTAATAGTTAACTTAAAAATACCTTGTTAGGTAAATAAAAACACAATAGTAAACTAATTAATTTTGAATGTTTCGCCGGAGGGTGCCTTGGATAAAAATATGAAAGTGCTTGTTGTTGATGACTTTTCAACCATGAGACGTATAGTGAAGAATTTGTTGCGCGATTTAGGGTTCACCAACATTCAAGAAGCTGATGATGGTAGTACTGCTTTACCAATGCTTCAAGGCGGTGATTTTGATTTTGTGGTAACAGATTGGAATATGCCAGGAATGCAAGGTATCGATTTACTTAAAGCAATCCGTGCTGACGCTAGCTTGTCACATATTCCTGTGTTGTTAATTACAGCAGAAGCCAAAAAAGAGCAAATTGTTATGGCTGCTCAAGCAGGTGTTAATGGCTATATTGTTAAACCATTTACAGCCGCAACATTAAAAACTAAGTTAGATAAAATTTTTGAGCGCTTAGCTTAATGTGAAGGCTTTAGTTAATGATTAATTCATTAACTAAATTAAGGTATTGATAAATATTCTATTAAGGACTTTGCATGAGTATAGCTATGACGGGGCGAATCTCATTAGAGCAAGCAAAATCTTTGGTTGAGTTTTTAGAATCAGGTCAACAAGATGCAGCAGATGCAATCATTGCCGAGATTCAAAACCCAATCAACTCAGAGCTTTTTGCTGAAATTGGTAAATTAACTCGCCAACTTCATGACTCTTTAACAAATTTTCAACTCGACTCTAGACTAAATGATCTAGCAACGGCAGATATCCCCGATGCCAAAGAACGATTGAATTATGTAATTACTAGAACAGAAGAAGCTGCAAACAAAACCATGGATGCAGTTGAAGCTATTTTTCCGGTAGTCGACACTATTGCAGAACAAGTAGAAGCCGTTAATCCTTCATGGACTAAATTGATGAACAATGATTTAGACCTTAAGGAGTTCAAGTCGTTGTGTCTTGATATCGATACTTTATTAAAGAATACCGGAAAAGAAACTCAGCATATTCACAGTTTGATGACAGATGTCCTAATGGCACAAGACTTCCAAGACTTGACCGGACAAGTTATTCGAAAGGTTATTGATTTAGTTAGAGAAGTTGAAGATAGCTTAATTAATATGCTGACGGCGTTTGGTATTACAGCTGATGCAGTCGAAAACAACGCTAGCCCTAAAGTAGGAGATAACCTAGTTGAAGGGCCAATTGTGAATACTGAAAGTAGAGATGATGTAGTAGAAGATCAAGATGATGTTGATGATCTTTTATCGAGTTTAGGATTTTAATGGGAGTTACTGCATGTCTTTTGAAGCAGATGAAGAAATTTTACAGGACTTTTTAGTTGAAGCGGGTGAAATCTTAGAGTCGCTTTCAGAAGAGCTAGTCGAGCTCGAAAATGACGTAGATAACGCTGACTTACTTAACTCAATTTTCCGTGGCTTCCATACAGTTAAAGGTGGCGCTGGTTTTTTAAGTTTAGGTGAACTTGTTGACGTGTGTCACGGCGCAGAAAATATTTTTGACTTGTTAAGAACAGGGAAAAGATCGGTAAACCCAGAGTTGATGGATACCATTTTATCAGCCCTTGATACTGTCAATGATATGTTCGTGCTTGTTCAGAATCGTGAACCTCTGGTTGCAGCCGATGCTGACTTGCTTGCTGAACTTGCTAGATTAAGTCAACCTGAAGGTTCAGTGCCAGCACCAGAAGTAGTCGTTGAGCAAGTTAATACGGTAAGCACCACCCCAGAGGAAGAGTCTGGCGGCACCGACGAAATGAGTGAAGATGAATTTGAGCGTTTGTTAGATGAGTTACATGGCTCTGGCAGTGTTTCAGAAGTAACTGATGAAAGTGCTCCAGCTCAAGTTGAAGATACTCAAGCAGCGCCACCCACACCTAGTATAGATAACTCCAGTGACGAAATATCAGATGATGAGTTCGAATCTCTGTTAGATGAATTACACGGTCAGGGTGCCTTTTCTGCTGATGCGGCAAGTACTCCTGCAAGTTCAATTAGCACATCAAGTGACGATATTGACGATCTTGAGTTCGAAAAGCTGTTAGACGAACTTCATGGTAAAGGAAATGCCCCGAAAGCCTCTGAGACTTCAAATCCCACAGAAACTAACAGCGTAGCTGATATTGAACCTAGCAAGCCTGAAGTGATAAAACCTGAGGCTGCTAAATCTGCGCCAGTTAAAGCGGTAGCCAAAAAAGCAACCCCAGTCAAAGCCAAAGAACCTGCGAGTAAAGCGCCTGCTAAAAAAGCTGCAGCAACGCCAGCACCTCAAGGTGAAACGACGGTAAGGGTTGACACGAAGCGACTTGATCAAATTATGAACATGGTTGGTGAGCTTGTCTTAGTTAGAAACAGATTAACAAGCCTAGGTTTAGTCTCTGATGATGAAGATTTAGGTAAGGCTGTTACTAACCTTGATGCAGTAACTACAGACCTACAAGGTGCTGTTATGCAAACACGCATGCAGCCTATTAAGAAAGTGTTTGGCCGCTTTCCAAGAGTTGTGCGTGATTTAGCGAGAAGTTTGCAAAAAGACATCTCTTTAATCCTTGAGGGTGAAGATACAGATCTCGATAAAAACTTGGTTGAAGCACTAGCCGATCCTTTGGTTCACTTGGTTCGAAACTCTGTTGACCATGGTGTTGAAGCACCTGATGTACGAGAAGCTATGGGCAAACCAAGAGAAGGTACTGTAGTACTTTCCGCTTCACAAGAAGGCGATCATATACTGTTAACTATCAAAGATGATGGTGCGGGTATGGATGCTGAAAAACTAAAAAATATTGCGATTGAACGTGGCGTTCTTGACGCTGACGCAGCAGCTAGAATGCCAGACAAAGAAGCATTCAGTTTGATCTTTGCCCCTGGATTTTCAACTAAGACTGAGATATCTGAAGTATCAGGTCGTGGTGTGGGAATGGATGTTGTTAAGACCAAAATCACCCAGCTTAACGGTACTGTAAATATTGATTCTGAGTTAGGTGTTGGCACTGTATTAGAAATTAAGGTGCCATTAACTTTAGCCATTTTACCTACATTAATGGTTGTCGTGGGCAAACAAACGTTCGCTTT
Source organism: uncultured Colwellia sp. (assembly GCA_913057925.1). Classification (GTDB taxonomy): domain Bacteria; phylum Pseudomonadota; class Gammaproteobacteria; order Enterobacterales; family Alteromonadaceae; genus Colwellia. The sequence continues at coordinate 10,304 of CAJXPG010000004.1, forward strand.
ACCACTAGCCTCAGTAAATGAAATATTTCATTTAGATTTATCAAACACTAACAGCGTTGATGGACAACTGACTATTATTGTTCGAGAGAAGGCTATTCCATTGTTTTACTTGGACCAATGGTTAGTACGTGACTTCGTTGATAAACCACGCGATAAAGGGCATGTTGTTATTGTGCAGCTCGGTAATCAACAGGTCGCATTTGTTGTTGATAGCTTAATTGGTCAAGAAGAGGTTGTTATTAAACCGTTAGATAGACTCTTACATGGTACACCAGGCATGGCCGGTGCAACTATCACTAGTGATGGTGGTATTGCATTGATACTTGATATAGCCAACATGCTTAAATTTTATGCAAAAAAATCACCAGTTAACAAAAAATTGCACAACTAGGTATCCATTGACTACTCGTCTATAACTTTCTTAAGGTGAGTATGTCGCGAAAGCAAACAGCATAAGCAGAGATATTAGATGGCCTATAAGGTACTTGTTGTTGATGACTCAAGTTTTTTTAGACGAAGAGTCACTGACATTCTAAATAAAGACCCAAAATTAAATGTAATTGATGTTGCGGTTAATGGGCAAGAAGCTGTTGATAAGGCACTCGCCCTTAAACCAGATGTTATTACCATGGACATTGAAATGCCTGTTCTTAATGGCATTGAAGCCGTTAAAAAAATAATGGCTCAGTCTCCAACGGCTATTTTAATGTTTTCATCGTTAACTCATCAAGGCGCTAAAGCAACTTTAGAAGCGCTTGAAGCCGGCGCATTAGACTTTCTCCCAAAAAAATTCAGTGAGATAGCCAAAAATACTGATGAAGCAGGGAGTTTACTTCGTCAACGAGTCATCGAGATCGCACGTAAACCCGGCTTTATCAAACCTAGAGTTCGTTCAACTGTGGCTACTGCGAAATCAACAGTCAGTACTAATAAGTTAACTAGAGAACATACTCGCAGAGTTCAACCCGTAGCCAGTACTGAAAAGTCTTCGGCAAATGTTTTGAAGCGAAGTTCAGGAAAAGAATATAAATTATTAGCAATTGGCACTTCAACAGGCGGACCTGTTGCATTGCAAAAGATACTTGTTGAATTACAACAAAATTTTCCGCTACCAATTATTATTGTTCAACATATGCCTGCTGCTTTCACAGCTGCATTTGCTAGTCGGTTAAACTCATTATGTAAAATAACAGTCAAAGAAGCGGCTGATGGCGATATATTAAAACCTGGCTGTGCTTATTTAGCGCCGGGTGGTCGACAAATGATTATTTCAGGAAACGATAAATCAGCAAAAATAAAAATTTTGGATGATGACTCTCCAAAAATTACCTTTAAACCCAGTGTAGATATTAGCTTTGGTTCTGCAGCTAAAGTTTTCTTAGGCCAGGTTTTAGGCGTTATTTTAACAGGAATGGGCTCTGATGGAAAAGAAGGCTCAAGAATGCTGAAAGCTAAGGGAGCCACCATTTGGTCGCAGGATGAGCAGTCTTGTGTTGTTTACGGTATGCCACAAGCCATAGACAAAGCAGGAATATCGCAATTGTCACTTCCTCTCGATGCCATGGCAGCATCAATGGTCAAGGAAGTTGAACGTGGATAAACTAAGTGTTGCCGGCTTACTCGTAGCTGTTTTTGCAATTTATATCGGCTTTAGTCTTGATGGTGGTCACCTTAGTGCTTTATTGGAATTACCCGCATTTATCATTGTGTTTGGCGGTACTCTGGGTGCTGTAATGTTGCAATCATCTATGCAGCAGTTCACTCACGCAATTTCATTACTAAAATGGATATTTGTTCCACCTATGCATGATATTAATCGTGGCATAGATGAAATAGTAGCCTGGGCAACAAAAGCAAGAGAGTCTGGATACCTTGCCCTTGAAGATACAGCATTAGAAATTGAAGATAGTTACACGCAAAAAGGTTTAAATTTGTTGGTTGATGGCATTGAGCTTGATAACTTTAGAGCCACTTTAGAGCTCGATCTTGATATATATCGTGAACATACACTTCGATCTGCAAATGTGTATGAAGCAATGGGAGGCTACAGCCCTACTATTGGTATTTTAGGTGCAGTTTTGGGTTTAATTCATGCCATGAGTAACTTAACTGAACCCGCGTTGTTAGGGCAGGGGATCGCAACAGCCTTTATTGCGACGATCTATGGTGTAGGTTTTGCCAACCTTTTCTATTTACCTATTGCGAATAAGATTAGAACCATAGTGCACCAACAAACCATGTACCGTGAAATGGTGTGTGAAGGTTTAGTGGCAATAGCTAATGGTGAGAATCCTCACGCAATTGAAAATAAGTTATCAGCATTTAGGTTAGAGCAGTGAATCGCCTTCGCTCAAGAAGACACGACGTAGAACATGATAATATTCATCGTTGGTTAGTCTCTTATGCGGATTATATGACCTTAATGTTTGCGCTTTTTGTTGTACTCTATGCAATGGCGATGGTTAATGAAAAACCATTTGAGAGTATTACTGAGTCATTTGGTCGAGTATTTCAAGGTGCTGAAAGCGAAACCAAAAACCGTGGTCATGGAGATGGCGTCTTGATGGTGAATGATCCACAGACAAACAAACAGCTCTACGGGAGTGGTATATTAGATGTTGCAGGACCTTCTTTACTTGACGATGAGCAAACGTTATCAAATATCTCTGATAAGCAAGTAGGTAGTAATCTAAGTTCATTAGAAGACGAACTTAATACGGCTTTGTATGAATTGATTGAGTCTGGATTTGCTCAATTGCAAGTTGACGGAGACTGGCTTGAAATCGAATTAAATAGTGGTTTGTTATTTCCAAGTGGCTCGTCTTCAGCAACAAACTCTGCAGAAGCCATTTTATCCGTTATTTATGATGTGATTGGTCAAGCAAGTAACTATATAAGAGTACGTGGTTATACCGATAACCAAGCAATAAATAATGAAATTTTTTCATCAAATTGGGAGCTCTCTGTTTTTCGAGCAACCGCCATTTTAAGAGTATTAGAGCAACTTGGTTTAAACCCTGAACGCATGGCGATAGAAGGGTATGGCCAATATTATCCAAGCGAAGATAATGCTACCGCTCAAGGTCGTGCTAGAAATAGGAAGGTTGTTATTGCGGTTTCTAAGTATGGTTTGGAAAAGGGCAATTTATTGAATACACCAACAATTGAATTACAAGGTGTCGAAAATATCTCTACTAGTCAATTATCTGATGATAGTTTAGTCGAGCAAAGCACCAATATTAGAGTCATTAGATTAAAAAATGGCGGCATCAGAATTACCACTCGAAACGATAGTGATGATGAAGTGAATAACAAAAAAGATGTTATAGATAATTAAGTAAATGACGAAGATATAGAGCAAAATAACCGTTAATACAGTTGATAACTTTAATAAAGTAAGTGAGTAGTGCTCTTGGTAGTTTGGACAATTGCGAATCAAAAAGGTGGCGTGGGGAAAACAACCACGACAATAGCGCTTGCAGGTGTATTAGCCGAGCAAGGTAATAGAGTCTTGCTTGTTGATACTGACCCTCACGCGTCATTGAGCTATTATTTTGGAATTGAATCGGAAGATTTAGACTTAAGTGTTTATGAATTATTCACTCAAGTTTCATCTAAAGAACAAATTTTACAAACCCTGTGCCCGACCGCCTATCCTAATATTGATATTTTACCTGCAACCATGGGCTTAGCAACGCTAGACCGCTCATTAGGAGCGAAAGGTGGCATGGGATTGGTTTTGAAAAAGGCAGTCCATAAAGTCGCTGATAACTATGATTATGTTTTAATGGATTGCCCACCTGTTCTAGGCGTATTAATGGTTAATGCTTTGGCGGCAGCAGATCGTATTGTAATTCCAGTGCAAACTGAATTTCTAGCACTTAAAGGTTTAGACCGCATGATTAAAACTATGGATATTATGCAAGGGGAGCAAGAATCACCCTTTAAATATACTATAGTGCCAACCATGTTTGATAAACGAACAAAAGCCTCTATTTTAGCCTTTAAAAAGCTTCAAGAAGTCTATACTAATAAAGTATGGCCAGGTGTTGTACCTGTTGATACTAACTTAAGAAATGCAAGTGTAGCACAGAAGGTTCCGTCAGATTTTGCTGCAAACTCACGTGGTACCCTAGCTTATAAAAGTCTGCTTAATTATTTAGTTAAACAGAGTAGTAAATTCGATGAGGTTGGTCGTTAGATGAGTAAGTCATTAACCGCGAGTAAAAAGGTTATGAAAACCTACCTGTCAGAATTGTTGACAGAGCCTGAACCTGCCCAAAACATTGAGAAGCATTCTGCTCCAGTGCTTAAATCAGCTCCTTTGAAAGAGAATAAAGACAATAAATCTCTTGAAACCTTACTTAAGAAGGTAAACGAACCCAAACCTGTTGTCGTTAAAGAAGCGTTTGAAAATATAAATTCAAGCATTCCTAAGACTTTGCCGATATCTACTGAGAAGAGTCGAGCTAATACGGTTTCAAAAGAACAAAAAAGTTACCGTCAAGGTGAGTTTCAGGCAATGTTTTTTGATGTTGCAGGCTTAATTATTGCCGTTCCTTTGATTGAGTTAGGTGGTATTCATAAAACAGACAAAACCAATAGTCTTATGGGTAAGCCTGATTGGTTTAAAGGCGTGATGTTGTATCGTGATGAAAAAATTAACGTTGTTGATACGGCATTATGGGTAATGCCAGAAAAATGTGACGAAAAGTTAAAAAATTCGCTAAACTATCAATATATTATTATGTTAAATGATAGCCCTTGGGGTTTATCGGCTGAGAATTTAGTCGATACAGTCGTTTTAAAGCAAGATGAAGTCAAATGGTTGGACTCAACTAATAAAAGACCTTGGCTAGCGGGTTTAGTGAAAGATAAGATGTGCGCTTTACTTGATGTAAGTGCTTTGATTCAGTTACTTGATGAAGGCAGTAATATTTATCAAGATAAGTAAGTATATTCCAGCGATATAAAGCTAAAAAGTAATTTGAGGGCAGAAATATGTCAGAAGATAGACGAAGTGCAAGTGAAAAAATTGAAGCAAGTGATGAAGTGCTACAGTGGGTAACATTTAAACTAGAAAATGAAACCTACGGTATCAATGTAATGCAGGTTCAAGAGGTTTTACGTTACAGTGAAATCGCACCTGTACCTGGTGCTCCGTTATATGTTCTCGGTATTATCAACTTACGTGGTAATGTCGTTACTGTTATTGATACGCGCTCGCGCTTTGGACTGGAGCCTTGTGATATAACAGATAATACTCGTGTTGTAGTGATAGAGTCTGAAAAGCAAGTTATTGGGATTTTAGTCGATAGTGTTGCAGAGGTAGTCTACTTAAAGTCTTCAGAAATTGATGTTGCCCCAAATGTTGGCAATGAAGAAAGTGCGCAATTTATTCAGGGCGTTTCAAACCGTGATGGCGAATTACTTATTCTTGTTGATTTAGATAAGCTACTTTCAGATGATGAGTGGGATGAATTAAAACAATTTTAATTTAATTTGTCGATTAATGGTTATAACTAAAAGTCTGTTTCTACAGGCTTTTTCGTTTATATACTGCTATGTGAAACGTTAGTTTAAGGTGTGAAATATTAATGTCTCTTCTTGCTGTTCCAATTATTGCTGTTTTAGCGTTATTTCTTGTACTTATCCTTAGCATCCTAGGATTAATAAGCTTTAACAGAGTTAAAACTAGAATTGCACTATTAGATTTACAAGTTCAAAGCAATAATATGCAAGTGAACGAGCTTCAAGGTCAGAATGCTAAAATACAGCAGACACTTGATGGCATGCTTGAAACTTATGAGCAATCATCAATGGAGAATGCTCAAGTTTCTAAGCAGTTAGAGCATCGTATAAAGGTCCTGCAGCAACAATTTATTGAGCAGCAACAGGCTTTAACTCAATGGCAAGAGAGCCAAGGACAAGATAAGTTTTATAACCGAGCTTTTAAGCTTGCTGCAAAAGGTGCTGATATTGATGAAATCATCAGTGAATGTGAATTACCTCGTGCAGAAGTCGAAATGTTACTTTCAGTATATCAACAAAGAACTCGTTCATAGCTTGGCTTTTACTTTTTGGTAACTTTTAGTAACTAAATTAAAAGCGTTGAAATTCACTCCTTATTAACCCGACTGAGTTTTTTGTGATAAAATGCCGCGATTTTTCAATGAACTACTTTTTAAGGCAAGGAAATTAGCCCTGTGAGCTCAGCCATTTCATCATATTTTCGATTGCTAATCCTAGTTTTAGTAATAACCCTATCAGGGTGTTCTTCTACACCAGAGCAAAATCAGCAAGAAGAAACCGATAACTACAGCATTAGTGATCCAAGAGATCCTCTAGAAGTAATCAACAGGCCTTTTTGGACATTTACCTGGGATTATGTCGATAAGTATATCGCTAAACCTGCCAGCGAGGTGTACACCACCTATATGCCACCATTTTTACGAACTGGTTTGTATAATATGGCACTAAATTTAAATGAACCCGCAAGTATTATTAATAACACCTTACAATTAAAGTTTACTGCAGCGGCTAAAAATACTGGTAGATTTGTACTCAACTCAACCATTGGTCTATTTGGCTTTTATGATCCGGCGAGTGACTTTGATTGGTCGGGTGAACAAGAAGAATTTGGCGAAGTATTAGGAAGTTATGGTATTGGAGATGGACCCTATATCGTGATTCCTGGTCTTGGGCCTAGCTCTGTTCGTGAAGAAGTTGGTGACTATGTTGATGGGCTTTATTGGCCAATGGCGGTTATCGATTTTTGGCCAAACATGTTTCGTTTAGGCATATTGGCACTGGAGAAGCGTGCTGCCATCCGAGATCAAGAGCAGTTGGTTATTGAATCAGAAGACCCTTATGAATTTATTAAAAATGCTTACTTTCAAAACATGAACTACAAGCTATTTGATGGAAACCCACCTATTATTATTGACGAAGCTGAAGAGGCGGAAATCGATGCTTTACTAGATGATTTTGACGACATAGATTAATTATTTGGTATAAACGAGTACCTATGCTGTCAACAATTTGCTAGAATTGCGGCAATTTTTACAGTCAGCCCTTATTGGAATTATTAAATGAATATTATTGAAGGTTCATTCGAAGCGAAAGGCAAAAAATTTGCAATTGTTGTATCACGTTTTAATCACTTTATCGTAGATAGTTTATTAGAAGGTGCTGTTGATGCGCTTAAGCGTCACGGTAACGTAAATGACGATGATATTACCGTTGTTAAAGTACCGGGTGCTTATGAGTTACCGCTTGCCGCTAAAAAGTTAACTAAAAAAGGTGGCTTTGACGCTGTGATAGCAATTGGTGCTGTTATTCGTGGTGGCACTCCACACTTTGATTTTGTTGCTGGTGAGTCAAATAAAGGCTTAGCGCAAGTATGTTTAGAGTCAGAAATCCCTGTTTCTTTTGGTGTAATTACTACAGACTCAATTGAACAAGCTATTGAACGTGCTGGTACAAAAGCAGGTAATAAAGGTGCTGAAGCGGCACTTGGCGCATTAGAAATGGTTAATGTTTTAGCCAAAATTTAATGTTCTGATTTATCAGAACCTACCAAAAAGTGGAAACATATTTTGAAACCTTCTCCTAGAAGAAAAGCCAGAGAGTTAGCGGTACAAGCAACTTACTCATGGCAAATTAGTCAAAACACGGTAAATGACGTGGAAGTAAACTTCATTGCTGATAATAGTAAACGTCGTTTTGATATTGAATATTTTCAATTATTACTTCGCGGTGTGACAAGCAATATAAGTGATATTGATGGCGCTATTTCGCCGCATGTTGATCGTCCACTTGATGATATTGATCAAGTAGAAAAGGCGATTCTTCGTGTTGCCGTATTTGAATTGAAAGACTGTACCGATGTGCCATATCGTGTGGTTATCAATGAAGCTATTGAATTAGCTAAATCATTTGCTGCTGACGATAGCCACAAGTTTGTAAACGGTGTCTTAGATAAAGTGGTTAAGTTAATTCGCCCCGAAGAATAATGGTATTTAAACCATTAAGCTTTACAGCAAGTAACCGACAGGTAACGCATGAAAGAATTTGAATTAATAAAGCATTTCTTCACTAAACAAATAGTAAAACGTAAAGACGTTGAACTTGGTATTGGTGATGATTGTGCGGTATTAGCCCCGACAGAAAATCAAAATATAGTTGTAACAACAGATACTTTGGTAGCCGGGGTACACTTTCCTTTTGAGACCAGTCCCAGAGCAATTGGACATAAAGCGGTTGCTGTAAATTTATCAGATATTGCGGCTATGGGAGCTAAACCAAGCTGGTTATCCTTAGCAATAACCTTACCTGACGTTGATGAAGCTTGGCTAAATGAATTTTGTGAAGGTGTCTTTGAGTTATGTGAGTTCTATAATGTTGAGCTTATCGGTGGTGACACCACTCAGGGTCCTTTGAGTATCACAATAACCGCTCAAGGTTTAACACCAAAAGGAAGTTATTTGTCACGTTCTGGCGCTAAAGCTGGTGACTGGCTTTATGTCACGGGTGAACTTGGCGATGCGGCTCTAGCGTTACAGCAAATAACAGGGAAAGTCGAGATTGAAGCTCAGTTTACTGAAGTAATCAAAAGTAAGCTTGATTACCCTAAGCCAAGAGTACTTGCAGGACAAATGTTACGTGAGTATGCTTCTGCCGCAATTGATCTTTCTGATGGTTTGATTGCTGATTTAGGGCATATCTGTCAAGCATCAAATGTTGGTGCTAACGTGGTGCTTGATGCTCTACCTTTATCAACGATAATGCGCGATAGTCTATTAACAGATGATGCTATTGCACTTGCTTTATCAGGTGGTGATGATTACGAGCTGTTATTTACCGTTTCAGAGGATAATAAAGTTGGTATGGAAACCGCGATGTCTCATGCGGGTACTCCAGTAACCTGTATTGGGCAATTAAATACTTCCCAAACGATTTCTACCACACTAAATAATAAGCCTATTCCTATTAATACCGGTGGTTTTGAGCACTTTTCTGAATAAATAGCGCCAAAAATAGTTTTTTTTGAATTTTAAATTTATAAGTTATTATTGCCATGTCAGCTAAAAATAGCCAAGTTAACTTTAATCTTGCTAATCCAATACAATTCTTAGCGTTAGGCTTTGGCAGCGGTTTAGCACCCAAGGCCCCCGGAACTTTTGGCACACTGGCAGCCGTACCGTTATTTTTATTAATGAGTGGTTTAGCGCCACTACATTATGCTCTCATTGTTCTGGTTGTTTGTCTTAGCGGTATCTACATTTGTGGAAAAGCAGCGAGAGACGTTGGCGTTCATGATCATGGCGCAATCGTTTGGGATGAGTTTGCTGGTTTCTTTATCACCATGTTTATGGTGCCTGTTTCTTGGCAAAGTGTATTGGTAGGTTTTATATTATTTAGAATCTTTGATATTGCTAAGCCTTGGCCTATTTCTATCGCTGATAAAAAACTCGATGGCGGTTTTGGTATCATGTTTGACGATATTCTTGCTGGGCTTCTTGCGCTTGCAATTATGCACCTTATCTTTTAAAAAATACCGTTCCTAGTTTATCTTCGTGCTCACCCAATACAGGGTATACAGACTAATTGCATTTTATGTGCATTTCTTTACTTTAGATCAATAGTATTTTTGCCACTTATACGCTATTTTTAAAACAGGTTAGCAGTGGCGTATTGAGTAGCTTATGATTATTTATCTACATATTTAATTTATTTGCTTGTTTTTCTCAGTACTCGCCCTCAGGTCTATTATTAAGTGACAATTATCAGTTTGATAAAACAGTCATTTAGGAAAATATCATTAAGTAACAGTAAAAAAGGAATACCTATGAAAATAAATCTTTCTGGTCATCACGTAGACGTTAATGATTCAATCAAAGAGCATATCGAAGAAAAATTCTCTAAAATTGCCAGCCACTTTCCAACATTAATCTCCTTAGACGTTATTATTTCTAAAGAACACCATAAACACCAAGTTGAGCTAACTACCAACTATGAAGGCGGCCGAATTTCTGCAACAGGTTCGAACGAAATAATGTACCCGGCAATTGCTAATGCAGCCAAAAAACTTGATGCTGCACTTAAACATAGAAAGGGCCAGCTAAAAGCGAACTTGCATAGCAAGCCAGATCTAACGACACCAGAAATAGCCCATGAAAAAGTTCAGGAAATGAACCTAGGTTAGTTTGATTAAAGACTAGAACAAAATAATGAAAGCTGTTGAACCTCGTTCGCAGCTTTTTTCGTATCTAAAGGTAAGTTTTTTATTGATATCTTTTAAAAGATAACCAACAGCTACAAATAGTTACTGCTTTAACTGTCTACTGTGCAATAATCAGCATAGATAAAATAAAAGCATGATCCATATAAGGAATATCTTTGATGCTCAAACGCTCATTTATACCAAGCCAACTCCGTACAATAACCAAAACTAAATTTGCCTTTTTAGGCTTACTTTCATTAGCTTTAACAGCCTGTGGCGAGCAAAAAGCACAAGTAAAACCTCCTGCGCCAGCAGTTTCTGTCTATTCCATTGAGTCGCAACCTATCGGTGGCTACCGTGAATTTGTTGCTCGTACTGAAGCGTTTAAAGAAGCAAATTTACGCGCCCGTGTGGAGGGAGAACTCATTGAAAGACACTTCAGGGAAGGCAGCTACGTAGAGAAAGGGCAGCTACTTTTAAGAATAGACCCGGCAGCTTATGAAGCGGCACTATCTGCGGCTAAGGCTGATTTAAGCTCTCGAGTTTCAGGTGAAGAAAATGCGAAACGTAATTTAAAACGCGCTAATGAACTGATCAATGATGGTTACATTTCTCAATCAGATTATGACCGTTTAACTACCGAAGAATCTCAAGCTAAGTCTGCAGTTAAATCTGCTCAAGCGGCGCTTGAAAGAGCAGAGTTAGATTTAAGCTACACCACAATAACAGCACCTTTTACCGGACGTATTGGTAAGGTTAATTATAATGTGGGTAATATTGTAGGGCCGACAAGCAATGCTTTAGCAACGCTAACTATAACTGATCCTATTTTTGTCAGCTTCCAAGTAGAGGAAAGCTTCTATATTAGCTATTTGCAAGAGCACCAAGGTGCAAGAAATGCGGATGATGCAGCCATTGATATATCGTTAAGACTTCCCAATAACTCTGAATATCCAGAAAAAGGGCAGTTAGACTTTGCCGATACAAAAATTGCCGAAGGCATGGGTACCGTTGAATTAAGAACGGTGTTTCCTAACCCCAACAATATTATTCTACCTGGGCTATTTGTAACCTTAATTACAGAAGCTCAAAATAAGCAAGAGATGGCCTTGATCCCACAAGCGGCAGTGCAAGAAAATCAACAAGGAAAGTTTGTTCTTGTTGTTGATGAAAGCAATAAAGTTAAACAACGTCATGTTGTTTTAGGGCGCAGAATTAATGCTATGTGGGTTGTTGAGAAGGGTTTGTCAATAGGGGAGTCAGTCATTATAGAAGGCTTGCAAAAAGTGCGTGCTGGTGCTGAAGTTAAAAGCATTAGTAAAGGTGTAGACCCTTTAACAGGCACCATCTCAGATATCGATGATAAATCGAAAGATACTTCAAAAGTTAATGAGCCAAATGTTAACCCTAGTGCTAAAGCTGATAAATAAACAAGGACGATTTTATGATCAGTAAAACTTTTATCAATCGACCTAAATTTGCTTTTGTCATATCTATAGTCATTACACTCGCAGGATTAATTGCCATGAGTGTGTTGCCGGTAAATATGTATCCAGAAATTACGCCACCGCAAGTGCAAATTGCTGCGGTCTATCCCGGGGCTAGTGCGCAAGTTGTTGAAGAGTCGGTTATTCGACCCATTGAAGAGCAAGTCAATGGCGTAGAAGACATGATGTATATCGAGTCATCCGCTTCTAATAATGGCAGTGCTGTTATTACTGTTTTTTTCAAAGTCGGTACTGATGGTGATATTGCGCAAGTTAACGTGCAAAACCGGGTGGCATTAGCAACAAGCTCTTTACCTTCTGAAGTGACGCGTCAAGGGGTTGATGTTAAGAAAAAATCAAGCTCTATGCTATTAGCGATTAACTTATTTTCAGAGCAAGAAAGTATTAATCAGCTGTTTCTAAGTAATTATGCCACAAACTATTTAACTGAACCGCTAGGGCGTATTAAAGGTGTTGCCTCCGCCGAAGTTATGGGGGAAATGACTTATAGCATGCGTGCTTGGTTAAACCCAGAACGTATGGCATCTTTAGGTATTACCGTTACTGAAGTACAGCAAGCATTACAAGAGCAAAATATGATTGTTGCGGCGGGTAAGTTTGGTGCAAGTCCAACGTTACCTAACCAACAATTTGAATATTCAATTCAAGCGAAAGGTCGTTTAAAAAGTCCTGAAGAGTTTGGCCAAACCATTATACGTGCACAACGAAACGGTAACTTTATTCGTTTACATGACATTGGCCGTTTAGAGTTAGGCGCAGAAGATTATTCGACCCAAGCAAGATTAAACGGTAAAGAGACAGCATTCCTGGTTATCTACCAACTACCCGATGCGAATGCGACAGAGGTTGCAACTTTAGTTAAGGCAGAGATGGAGAAGCTTTCAGAGCGCTTTCCTGATGGTTTAGAGTATGTAATGCCATACGATACTACTGAGTTTATTTACCGCTCTATTGAAGAAGTGAAGGTGACTTTATTTCAAGCAATTGCTTTAGTTATCTTGGTGGTATTTCTGTTTCTACAGAACTGGCGTGCGACAATTATTCCAACCCTTGCAATACCTGTCTCTCTCGTGGGTACGTTTGCCTTTATGATATTGATGGGATATTCGATAAACACTATTACCTTATTTGGTTTGGTGCTTGCTATTGGTATTGTTGTTGATGATGCGATAATTGTTATTGAAAACGTTGAGCGGATCTTAAAAGAAGAACAACTTCCTATTAAAGAAGCCGTCACCAAGGCGATGGAACAGGTCTCAGGTCCAATTATTGCGACTACTTTAGTCTTGCTAGCAGTATTCGTGCCCGTTGGTTTTATGCCGGGTATTACCGGTGAATTGTATAAACAGTTCTCTGTCACAATATCGTTTGCTGTTTTGATTTCATCTTTAAATGCATTAACGCTAAGTCCTGCACTTTGTACGGTGTTATTAAGTGCTGAGAAGATGAAGCCTATTGGTTGGTTACTGCCATTTGAGCGTTTGATTACTAAAGCTACCGGAGGCTACACCAATGTTGTTGGCTTTATGCTTAAGCGATTAACACGTGTTGGACTTTTTGCCGGTTTAATCTTTATTGCAGCGGGCTGGTTAACAACCGCTGTACCAACTGCATTTTTACCTGGTGAAGATCAAGGGTACTTATTTGTTGATGTTCAATTGCCTGATGCTGCATCAAGTAATAGAACACAAGCCGTTATGGATAAAATCACGCCGGTTATCTTAAATGATGATGCAGTTGATGACATCATTACCGTTGCTGGTTATTCATTACTTGGTGGTGCTGGCTCTAATAATGGTCTGGCGATTATTATTTTAAAAGACTGGGAAGAGCGAACTGCGCCAGAATTAGGTTTAAGACAAGTTATTCCAAGGTTGATGGGGCACTTATGGACTATGCCTGATGCGCAAATAATGGTCTTTAATCCGCCACCTATTCCTGGTCTTGGTAATAGCTCAGGCTTTGAGTTTAAATTGCAAGACAGTGAAGGGCGGGATCCTGCTGCATTGGCACAGGTGATGAATGGCCTTATTTATGAAGCTAATCAAAGACCTGAATTATCAAGAGTTTTTAGTACCTATCGTGCCAACGTTCCACAATACTTTTTAGAAGTGGATCGTAACAAAGCGAAAGCACAAGGGGTCGCACTTTCTGATATTTTTTCAACCTTGCAAGCACAATTAGGCTCGTTATATATCAATGACTTTAGTCAATTTGGTCGTACTTACCGAGTGACAATTCAAGCTGAGAGTCAATATAGAACAGACCCATCAGACTTACGCTTTTATTATGTACGCAACAAAGATGATGAAATGGTTCCACTGACGACTTTAGCGAAAGTAAGCCCAATTCTTGGGCCAACAACCATCAGTCACTTTAATTTATACCGTAGTGCCAGCATTACCGGGAATGCATCTCCAGGATACTCGTCAGGGCAATCTATCGATGTGATGGAGGAGTTAGCAAGTAACTTACCTCAAGGTTACATATATGAATGGTCCGGGCAGTCTAAGCAAGAATTAGAAGCAGGGAACTTGGCACCAATTCTTTTTGGTTTGGCAATTATCTTTGTTTACTTATTTCTAGTGGCGCAATATGAAAGTTGGACTATTCCATTCTCTGTGATTGCGGCGGTACCACTGGCGCTATTTGGCTCTATGTTAGCGCTTTATACCATAGGGTTAGCAAATAATATTTATGCGCAAGTTGGTTTAGTACTATTAATAGGGCTTTCTACCAAAACAGCCATTTTAATTGTTGAATTTGCTATGGAGCAAAGGGCAGCAGGAGAAACTATTTTAAATGCTGCACTTAATGCCGCTAAAATGCGTTTTCGCGCGGTATTAATGACTGCATTCTCATTTATTTTAGGTGTTTTACCCTTAGTATTTGCGACGGGGGCGGGTGCGGGTAGTCGTGTCTCACTTGGTATTACAGTACTTGCCGGTATGATTGCCGCGACACTCTTTGGCACCTTGCTAGTACCTTACTTCTATTTATTGGTACAACGTATGAGAGAGAAGTTTAAAGGGCAGAGTGACACGCTTTAAGGATTAAAGCGTTATAATGCTCAGGTATTGATAAAAGGGCGACTGTGTCGCTCTTTATGTAGAATGGACCATTTAGCATTAAGTGGTCCATTTTTTATATCTCAAAAGTTAGCTTTAGCTTGTTTAATACCAATTCCATTAAATTATTGACCACTTGTGCTTGTTAAAATCTTCCAAGGCGGCGTTGCTCTCAATCTCAATAGCCAGCTATTGCTCAATCGAGCGCCTTGCCCTGATTTATTTTTCCTGCGCACAACAAGATCACAAACTTAATGGAGTTGGTATAACACATTTTCCGCTGCTATGTACTTGCTTCAGTCTATGATTGATGAGTTGTCAAAACCACGTTATTTTAGCCCCTTGATTAATCAGCCAAGATAATTTCAGCAACTTCTTTTTTAGCGGCTATTCGCAATGTTAGTAAAATATCAATGTCATTAATGCTGGTTTGGTTAATGCCTGTTTGTTTAATATCCGTGATGTAATCTATCATCCTTGGAACGTTACCTAACAGGTTAAAGCTATTGTCGCTAAGTGCGAAAGACCACAGTTGGAAGTTTTCATTAATACCATAAATAACGTCACCCTTTATGATAAAACCATTATCACTTCCTTGATCAATAAGTTGTTCAATGGGTTGGTCTTCAACAGGACCGTTTTGCCAAAACTGATACATTTTGTCGGTATAAATCAGTTGGCCGGCTGAACTTTTCATCGCCCAATTAACTCGTTTATCGTTAATTATGGTAAATTTACCGGTATTTAAATCGAGCTCAGCAAATTTTAGCAGCCCTTTAATGCGGGCAACAACTAAAGCAGTGTTGACTTCACTATCCCATTGAAAAAGCTTGTTAACTGGATAAGTAAGTGCAATTTTTTCAGTTCGAGAATCAAGAAATATTCGATTTAGCGCTTTGTTAGCATTAATCAAAATACTTTTACCATCTGCAGCCCAAGCCATTTGATATAAAAAACTATCGGTTGGAAAGTCAGAGAGTTGCGTTGAGTTTTTACCATCGGTTACCCATAATTGGTTTTTACCAGTACGACTGGTCATATAAGCAATGAGTTCGCCGTTAGGTTGAAACTGTGCGTTGTCTTCACCTTTTATTGAGCGCTCTATAATTGAATAGTTGTCACTTATATCCTCAGGATTTTGCTCTGCTGCAAGCTGAGCAATTTGTGATAAGTTCATTAATGCGATATCACTATCATAATGTCCTTTAATCACTAGCATTCTTTTACCACTTGGGTGAAAGGAAGGGGAGCTCATTGGATCGCTTAGCGGTAAGCTTATATTGGCTACTTTACCGTCATAAGATAAGGTAAATAGTTGTCTCCCCGTGCTAAACATCAGCAGAGATTGATAAGGGGTAAAATTAGGATAAATGAGACGATTAGCTGGGATTTCTTTAGGTAATTCAATTTTATGACTCGATAACACTTGTCCATCGGTTTTGAGTATATCTAGATATTGTTGACCATCACTATGGACTCGTGTCAAAGAGATAACATCATCTTTGGGGGAATAATCAAAGTAGACTATATTGCCTTCGTCTAATGCGTATAAGACTGTACTTTTATTTTCTGCTATGGAGTAACTGGTTAATTTCCAACGATTTGAAAACTCTTGTACTAAGGCAATGTTATTATTGTTTAACCACTTAGGCCTTGCTATTCGCGAGTTTTTACATTCTACCAATACATCGGGGGATTGAGGCTCTTTCAGTGCTTTTTGAAAGTCCATCGTCATTAATTTATAACATTGCTTTTGGTTTACAGGTTTATCGCAGTTGTCAGATTCAATAAAGACTATATTTTTGCCATCTTGAGAAAAGCTATAGCTACCATACGCAGCCATCTCCTTAGTGAGTTGGGTCTCTTGCTGAGTATCAATACTCTTTGCCCAAATATTATTGTTACGACAAACGGTATCTGAGTAGCGTTGAAAAACCACATATTGGCCATCAGGGCTATAAATTCCACCGTATTCTTTATGATCTGTAGCGGTTAAAGAGTTGAATTCTGCAATGTTTAATTTTAGGGGAGTCGCTGGTTTTAGCAGGGAAAAGCTAATGAAAGCTAAGATAAGAAAGGTAAATAATACAGCAACTAATCTAGTAGAGAAGGTAACTGTATTTCTTGTATTTGGCATTGTCGCGTTTTCTGGGGTTATCAAAGCGTCAGTTGCCAGCCCTTTATTGCTAGCAATGACTTGGTTTATAGCGGCAGAGGCGTCTGTAATAATATTCTCGTCAGGGCCTTGCTCAGTGCTATGCTCAGAATATGCTTGCCACCTGACCTCTACCTCTAAGCTATAACCTTGTTTAGCATGCGTTTTAATATATAACTGGCTCTCTTCGCCCAATGCTTTTCTCAACTGAGCAATACTTCTTTGTAGCGTGTTTGGTGTGACTACCGTGTAAGACCATACTTCAGATAATAACTGATCGTGGCTCACCACCTTATTAGCATTTTTAGCAAGGCAAGTTAAAACAGCTAGCGCCTTGGGGGGAATTTTTTGAGATTGTGTTTTTTTGGTGATTTGATTTCGTGTGACATCGACAAAAAAATCACCCACCCAATACTGCTCGGTCATATTGTTCCTATTTTAAAATGGATTCTGAGATTAATACTTGATGAATGGCCTTGTGATAGCCTTGATTAACGTTGCAACTATGCTTTTAAGAAGTTGATATTTATTGTTTTTTATTAAATCAGCTAAACGTCAGCTAGAAATCATCATAACTTCAAGACTTCTTATGTTAATGCATCTACTTTAAATAGTCATTTGTTTATAAGAGTGGTTTTATTTGATGAATATAAGAAAAAGTTTACTGTTGTTTGTTGTGTTTTTAATACCATGCATAACCGTATGGGCGAATGAGTCTGAACGGTACCAAATACCCAGCACCCAAGTTATTGCTATTGCAGATACACAAGCTAACAAACAATACGAATTGCTGATCAAGCTGCCGGAAAGTTATCAAGAAAATAAAGATAAGACCTACCCAGTTATCTATTTTACTGATGCTGTCTGGCACATTGAACTACTGTCTTCTATCAGCGCTTTCATGATGGAAGATGTGATATTGGTTGGCATCTCTTGGCAAAAGGATATAGAAAAAAGCCTAGTAGCAGAACATGGCGAATATGTTAGCCGTTTTCGTGATTACTCATTTAGAAAGTCCAGCGATCCAGTAAAACAAGCTAAATATAAACTAGGGCAAGCCAATAATCATTTAGCGTTTATACAAAAAGATGTTTTTAATTATGTTGAAAAAAACTATCGAACCCAAACTGACAATCGCAGTTATTTCGGTTTTTCCTTTGGCGGCCTTTTTGGTACTTATGTACTGATGACGCAACCAGAAACATTTAAAAACTATCTACTTGGTAGTCCGTCTCTTTGGCGACTATCAGAGCTTGCAGCAATGGTAGATTTACAGAATAAAAAACTCAATGCAAACGTCTTTGTCTCTTATGGTGCTTTGGAAGAAAAGTTAAAGCCACACATCGATGACTTTATTAGCTTAATGAGCAACAGAAACGATAAAACGTTAACACTAGAGCGTGTAGAAATTAAATCTGCTGGACATAGTAATTCATCGCCAATGATGGCTGTTCGTAGTATCAAATGGTTAGCAGAACTTGAAAACAAAGGGGAAAAATAATGAAAACTATTTCATGGGCAAACATATCGTCAAAAGTCTACTTTAGCAAAGCGGCAAACATTGCTTTGACGTTAAGCCTAATACTAAGTGCAAACAGTTACAGCCAAGGAGAGTTTCCCGTGCTGAAAGGGCCTTATATGGGACAAAAAACACCGGGCTTAGTGGCTGAGCCTTTTGCACCAGGAGTAATTTCTAAAAGTGGTTGGGAACTTGAAGGAGTATTTGCACCAGGTATGAAAGAGTTTTATTACACCAAACGTTCAGCTGATGATAAAAGCTCGATAATTGTTGGTTTTCGCCAGGAAAATAATCTTTGGAAAAAGTACATTGAAATCCCTCGAAGAGGTGAGGTTTCATTTTCTCCCGATGGTAATCGTATGCACATGGCCAAAGGTTATGTAGATCGTGTCGGTGATGGTTGGTCAGAGCTGAAAAAACTCGGACCTATGTTTAACCGAAAAGATTGGAGGATTATGCGTCTGTCGGCATCAGCTAAAGGTACCTATGTGTTTGATGATGCCAAAAGCGATGATGTTATTCGGATTTCAACGGTAAAGGATGGTAAGCGTCAAGAGCCAATTAACATTGGACCAGAAATCAATACCGGAAAATGGACAGCACACCCTTTTATCGCACCCGATGAAAGTTACATTATTTGGGACAGTGAGCGCGCAGGAGGATTTGGTGGTTCAGATCTTTATATCAGCTTTAAACAAAAAGATGGTAGCTGGGGAGCGGCGATTAACATGGGGGACAAGGTTAACACCGATAAGTGGGATGCTTATGCCAGCGTTACTCCAGACGGAAAGTACATACTCTTTAACAGGGGCATTGATGATGATGGTAATGTCGATATTTATTGGGTTGATGCTCAAATTATCGAAACCTTAAGAACTAAAAAAAGCTGATTAAGATAAAAACAAAAAATTCACATGGAGAGAAAAATGATGATAAAACAAAATATTAAAATGAAATACACAAGTCTATTCGCCGCAATAATGTTAAGTGGGGTTAGCTCACTCGTTGTAGCCGATAGTCCTAAAAATATGGTTCAAGCTAATGTTGCGCCAATGGTTTCAGATGCAGATGCTAAGCTGTCCTTTTGGGATATGCCTTACCTCGAAAAAGCGTATATTGATACTACGCCAAGCAAAAGAAATGATGCTATTTTAGTGGGCGAATTAGGCGTGGGTGCACTCGATGTTAACAATGGCAATAAAGCGTTAATTGTTAAGCTAGCAAAGGAGATTGCACAAGGTAAACATGGCGCTATCGATAGTTTGTTAATAAGCCATAAAGATAAATTAGTATTTGAATCCTATTTTTTACGTGGCCGAGTTGATTTGCCGCATATGCAAGCATCATCGACTAAATCATATTTAAGTTTGGCTATTGGGCGAGCTATCCAATTAGGGTATCTCACCATGGATGATTTGCACAAACCATTGGTAAGTTTTCTCAAAGATTTGGATTTAACAAGTCTTGCTAAAGGCGCACAGAACATTACTTTGCATAAAGCACTGAGTATGCAATCTGGCTTACAAATTAGCAGAGATCAGTTAACAGAATATGATAAAAAACCAGAAATAATGAAAGGCCAAGGCCAAGTGCAAACTTACCTTGAGCACGCGCCAATTAGTGCTAAGTCGCAAATATTTGATTATAAAGGCGCTGATCCCAGATTAGTGATGCAAGTACTCGATGTTGTGGTTCCCGGCTCAGCAAAGGATTTCATCAAAAATGAGCTGTTTAATAAGCTTGGTATCACTAATTATAAGTGGCGTAAAGATGCGAGTGGACTGCCAATGGGACCTTATGGCTCACAAATGACATCGAGAAATATGCTCAAAGTTGGCAGCTTAGTGATGGATAACGGCAAATGGAACGGCGAACAATTGATCTCTGAAGCATTTATCAAAACAGC
Organism: uncultured Colwellia sp.; assembly: GCA_913057925.1. Taxonomy (GTDB): domain Bacteria; phylum Pseudomonadota; class Gammaproteobacteria; order Enterobacterales; family Alteromonadaceae; genus Colwellia. Next base: position 30,685 of record CAJXPG010000004.1, read on the forward strand.
AACCAATCGTATTGTTCATCCAAGTGCTGATGATGTTTTCTTTGTTGGTAACAATATTTCTAAACCTGGCTATGGTTATTATTTTTGGCAAGCGGATATGAAAGTAGGCAATAAAACTTACTACAGCAAATCTGCACAAGGTGGCGGAGGTCAGTATATTATTATGATTGATGAGCTTGATTTACTCATTGTTTTTACCGCTCATGAACGCGATGATAAAACCATGAATATAGCGTCAGAGAGAGTACTACCCGCTTTTGTAAATTAGAAAAAAACCTGCTTCACGGATGAGGCAGGTTTTTTATTGTTAAAATCACAATAAGCCATTGGTTAGCGTATGATTCAAAAGAGAGCTTTATTGCAGGGTACGAGTTTTATCTAATTTGAAGCGGCTCATTATGTTTTTTACTCTTCTATTTCTATCTGTTCTTCTTGCTGCTCAGCCATTTTAGCGCGTTCAGCTTTAGAGATATATTTAGGCTTGTTGCTGGTATGCAGTTTTGAGTTGGCTTTCTTTAGTTTCTTCTTAAGAATACTGTTGATTTTCTTTTTACGGTTCATGGTTACCTCGACTATATTTGTGCATGCGGTTGCGCTTATGCTTTCTTAATGGATTAAAAAATTAATACCATCAATATTAATGGACCATACGGGTAAATCACCGTTGGTCGTAAGGCGCTTTTTAAGTATTCGGCAATTAATCCTGTAACGCCGGTGCGGTTGCTTTGCCATTGTGAATAAAATAAATGCAGTTGTTCCGCGTTCTTTTCTTCATTACCCGCTAGTTTATCTTCTATGGCAATTATCGCAGTTTCAGCTCTACTCTGAAAGGTTTTCCAGATTGCTTCTTGGATCCACAATAAAGCGATAAGTGCCAGTGTTATATAATTTGGGAGAGAAAATGACCAAGCAAATACGGCAATAACTACAGTAATTAATTTGATAATTAGCGCGTACTGTTCATAATTTTCATAACTATTGTGCATGGTTTGCCATTGCTGGCTTAATAAAGTTTTTGAAACACTGGTCATTAGTTTGAATATACTGGGGTTGATCAAAGATAACTGCTATTATGCGCGCATTAGCTTTCTCATGAAAGCTTGTTATTTTTTTTAAGCACGTTTTTAACGGGCCATTTCAACTCTGAGGCGTATATTTTGACCATTAATTCTGCAAAAACATCATTAGCTTTTAATTCATTAAGCTTAAAAAAGGATTTGGTAAAAAACTTATCGTCACTGGGTTATGAACAAATGACGCCAATCCAAGCACAAACTTTACCTGAAATGTTGCAAGGTAAAGATGTTATCGGTGAAGGGAAAACTGGCTCAGGAAAAACGGCGGCTTTTGGTTTAGCTTTACTTGATAAGTTAGAAGTTAAACGCTTTCGTATTCAATCATTGGTGCTTTGCCCAACAAGAGAGCTAGCTGATCAAGTTGCCAAAGAATTAAGAAAACTTGCTAGAGCCATTCATAATATTAAGATCTTAACCTTATGTGGTGGCACGCCTTTTGGCCCACAAATTGGTTCACTAGAGCATGGCGCACATATCATTGTTGGTACACCTGGGCGTGTGGAAGAACATGTAATTAAAGGCACTTTACAGCTCGATAATTTGAATTTACTCGTGCTTGATGAAGCGGACCGCATGTTAGAGATGGGCTTTCAGGCAGCACTTGATAATATTGTTGAGCGTACACCACTCGATAGACAAACCTTATTATTCAGTGCCACTTTCCCTCAACAAATTCAAGCAATCAGTGAAAGCATTATGACTGATCCTGTTATGGTGAAAGTTGCTTCCAGTGAAAATAAATCAACTATAAGCCAGAGTTTTTATAAAGTCGCTAACGATGAAGAGCGTTTAGATGCGTTGCGATTATTGTTGTTAGATAAGCAGGTAGAGTCTACTGTTATCTTTTGTAATACCAAAAAAGAAACTCAGCAAGTCGCTGATAGCTTACATTTTGATGGTTTTAGTGTTCTCGCATTGCACGGCGACTTAGAGCAGCGTGATAGAGATCAAACGTTATTACGCTTTGCTAATAAAAGTGCTTCAATCCTTGTTGCCACCGATGTTGCTGCTCGTGGTTTAGATATTGATAGTTTAGATTTGGTTATTAATTACCATATTGCTAGAGACAGCGAAGTGCATGTGCACCGAATTGGCAGAACCGGCCGAGCAGGAAGTACCGGTTTAGCGTTTTCACTTTATAGTGATAAAGAATCTTATAAAGTAGGCCTGCTGGAAGATTACCTTGAAGCGGTTATTACGCCTGAGTTATTACCTTCTGAAGCAGTACTTGCTAATGAGCGTCCCCAAGCGAAAATGGCAACTATCCAAATTGATGGCGGTAAAAAGCAAAAAGTACGCCCTGGCGATATTCTTGGTGCACTTACTGGCGATAACGGTGTACAGGGCAATCAAGTTGGCAAAATTTCAGTGCTTGATAATAAAGCTTATGTTGCTGTCACCAAAGGCGCGTTGAAATTAGCGTTGAGAAAACTAGCGAAAGGTAAAATGAAAGGACGAAGCTTTAAAGTTCGTCATTTAACTGTATAGCCATATTTAATGAAAAAAGCCTATCAAAAGCTGCTTAATACTAAGCAGCTTGAAAGCGATCCTGCACAACTTCAAGCTGTAGACGCACTACAACAATTATCTGAGCAGTTACAGACTCGTGCTAGCCAACCATCCTTGCCGGTAAAGCCCATTAAAGGCTTGTACTTTCATGGCCGGGTAGGGCGTGGAAAGACCATGCTGATGGATCTATTCTTTAATCAGCTTAAAATAGAAAATAAAAAACGCATACATTTTCACCACTTTATGGAAAGTGTCCATAATCAGTTAAGTAAGCTAACAGGACAAGCTGAGCCTTTATCCATTATTGCCAATGAGTGGGCTAGAGATATTGATGTACTTTGTTTTGATGAGTTTTTTGTTAATGATATTGCCGATGCTATGTTGTTAGCAGGTTTATTTGAGCAATTATTTATCCAAGACGTGACCTTAGTCACCACCTCTAATTGTCAGCCTGAAGCGCTTTATCGAAACGGCTTACAAAGAGAACGTTTCCTTCCAACTATTGCATTAATCAATCAATATTGTCAGGTGGTATCGATAAATGGTGAAGTAGATCATCGCCGCAATCAGTTACAAAAAAATAGCACACATCAAAACTATTTCGTTATCGATAAAGGCGGCGATAAAAAGCTCATCCATTGTTACAAAACTCTAACCTCACAAGAAAAGTTAAGCTCAGGTGAGTTATTAGTTAATAACCGCTACATCGACTACCTTGCTAAAAGTAATGATGTCATTTATTTTGATTTTTTTGCACTGTGCTCTGGCCCAAGAAGTCAGCGAGACTATATGGCTTTAGCGAAAAACTTTCATACGGTGTTTATTAGTGGCGTGCCAAAGTTTTCTGGCACCTTAGTACCCGCCGTCGTTTCTGGTGTTGAAGAAAGCTACCAAAGAACGGGTGTATTAATGGCTGAGTTGCAGCAACTTGATGATGAAGCAAGGCGCTTTATTGCTTTGGTTGACGAGTTTTATGATCGTGGTATTAAATTAGTGTTAAGCGCAGCCGTTGATATTTTTGATTTATACCAAGGAAAACAACTCGCCTTTGAGTTTGAGCGCTGCCAATCTCGCTTAATTGAAATGCAACATAGTTAATAGCAATGTGTATAACTAGCAATAACTGGTCAATTTGACTAATAACTTAGTCATAAAGGAAACTCGATTAGCACTGTTTTTTGTAACTACTTGAAAGAATAACAAAATAAACTTGGCATCATGTTTGTAACTAAGTTATTAAAATTAAGAAAAAGACTATAAAGTCAGATAACTATAAACACTAAAAGGATTGCACCATGAAATTTATCCAACCTACACTTCTTGCAACAGCCCTTACTGCTTCATTTGCTTCATCGGCAGTGTATGCCCATGAATCTTGTAATGTTGATTTATCAGCAGGCTTTACTATTAATCCGACTACAATCGAGTTTTTACAAGAAGAAAATGGTCAGGAAAACCGTAGTTTATATAAAATCACCGACGGTAAAGTACTTTCGGTCGGCGGAAGTGAAGTTTCTCTCTCGGGTAGTCAGCAGCAGTTAGTTGAAAAGTACGATGCGAAAATTCGCCAATTAGTACCCGAAGTAAAAAATGTTGCCATAGAAGGCGTCGATTTAGCTGTCGATGGCGTTAATCTAGCGTTTAATGGCTTACTAGGTGAAGGTAATTCTGTCGCTGCTGATTTAACCAAAGAGCTTAAGTTAGTACGTGAGCAAGTGGCGACTAATTTAACTATTGAAAATGGTATTACTATTGGTGTAGATGGCCTAGAAAGTAATGAATTACTTGGTGAAGACTTTGAACAGCGTATTGAATCTGCTGTTGAAAAAGCTGTTTTAAATTCTATGGGCACCATCTTAATTGCTGTTGGCCAACAAATGATGACTGCAGATGGTGATGAACAAAGCTTTGAAACCCGTATGGAAGAGTTTGGTGAGAATCTTGAGCAAGAGATGAATGCTCGTGCTGATAAAATTGAAGCAAAAGCAGAAAAGCTGTGTGTAAGTATTGCCAAACTTGACGTATTAGAAGAGCAATTAAAAGCTGAAATTGAGCCTCTGAACAATACCAATGTATTCACAGTCACTCAAAATGAGCACGAAGACGATAAAGATATGTCTGCTAAGTAAAACCAAATAGTTAACTTACTTAATTTAGCTACTAAAAGAATATCACTCAACACCAAGACCTAGCACTGATATAATTGCTAGGTCTTTTTATATCTAAAGCCATACGCATGCACGCAGTTCACCTATTACACCAATATCGCAAAAGTATAAGCACAACCACCTATAAAGCGCGCGGACAAAGGGTTATTCGTTGTCCGCTTTGCCAACTTGCTAAACAATACTGTATTTGTGAGATGGCGCCAGATCATAAGCGCATAAGCACCTCCGCAGGCTTCTTGTTGTTAATGTATGATACGGAAGTATTAAAGCCGAGTAATACCGGTAAATTGATTGCCGATATTATTCCAGATACCTTTGCTTTTTTGTGGTCGAGAACTCAAGAAAACCCAAAATTGTTGAGTGTTCTTAATGATGAGCAGTGGTTTCCTATGGTGGTCTTTCCAAAAGAATATGCTGAAAGTGGCCGCGAAGTTTTTAGTAATCAAGTTATTTGTCCAGATGGCAAAAGACCACTCTTTATTATGCTTGATGGAAGCTGGCGTGAAGCAAAGAAAATGTTTCGTAAAAGCCCTTATTTAAATAAATTCCCTATGGTGTCATTCGATGCTAAAGCAGCATTTGAACAAGGTGATAGTCAAAAGGCGGGTCACGATATAGCCCAACTATCTCCTGTGGGCAAAGACTCGCGTTATACGGTGAGAAAAACCGAGCTTGAGCATCAGTTTTCTACTGCTGAAGTTGCAGCGCGTGTGCTTGATATGAATGGTGAGCCAAATAACGCTCATTTATTAGATCTTTGGTTTGATGTCTTCAATTATCAATATCAAAAAAGTGTCTGTCAACGCAATAAAGGTAATATCAATGCGATTGAAAATTACCAGCAGTTCTTAACTAATCAAAACTAACTTAGCAACACTAACTAAGCAAAGCTAAGCAAGCCGTTCTAATAAAACCGGATTCGCAGTTAACGTTAAGGTAAACATGCACTTAGCTTGTGTTGTAAATATTAGTTTGCAAGTAGTTGGCTATTATAGCTTTTTTATCATGCACTAAGGCTAGCGCTGAAGCCATTAAAGTCTTAAGTTATTAACCATATATTCAATATATGTCTAGCTGACAGTAACTATTATAAAAAGGCTTGTTATGACAATTAAAGAAATCCCTCTGATTATCAACGGTGAAAAAGTCCGTTCAAAAACCGATACCTGGTTAGATGTACTAAACCCTGCAACCCAAGAAGTTGTTGCTCGCGTGCCAATGGCAACAAAGGAAGAAGTTGATGCTGCCGTTGCCAGTGCTGCAACTGCGTTTAAATCGTGGTCAAAAGTATCATTGACTAACCGTATGCGCATAATGTTAACTTTCCAACAGTTAGTGCGTGAAAATAGCCAAGAGCTCGCTGAACTGGTGACCTTAGAGCACGGGAAAACTTTACCTGATGCAGAGGGTGAAGTAGGCCGAGCCCTAGAAGCGATTGAAAATGCGTGTTCGGTAACACGATTACAACTTGGCGAAATGGCTAACAATGCCGCCACCGGTGTTGATACTTACACCTTAAATAAACCCCTTGGTGTTGGTGTTGGTATTACAGCGTTCAACTTCCCGTTAATGTTGCCTGCCTTTATGTTTCCACCCGCAATCGCTTGTGGTAATACCTTTGTTCTAAAACCTTCAGAGCAAGATCCTTCATCGACAATTCGCTTTGTTGAATTGGCGTTAGAAGCAGGTATTCCGCCGGGTGTGTTAAATGTTGTGCATGGCGGACCTGATGCGGTAAACCAATTGATTGAAAGTGATGCGGTGAAGGCTGTTTCATTTATTGGATCTACAGCGGTAGGCACCCATGTCTATAACCATGCCAGTAAGCACGGTAAACGCGCTCAGGCAATGATGGGCGCTAAAAACCATATGGTTATTATGCCTGATGCCAATAAAGATAGAGCAATTAATGACTTACTTGGCTCAGCCTTTGGTGCAGCGGGTCAGCGCTGTATGGCAAACCCGGTCACTATACTCGTGGGTGAAGCTCGTGAATGGTTACCTGAAATAGTTGAGCGTGCCAAATTAATGAAAGTAGGTCCTGGTACACAGCGTGATGCTGACTTAGGTCCTGTCGTTTCACCGCAAGCTAAAGCACGTATTTTAAGCATTCTAGACTCTGGTGTTAAGCAAGGCGCTGAGTTATTGGTTGATGGCAGAAACTGTCAAGTTGATGGTTACCCGGATGGTAACTTCGTTGGACCAACTATGTTTAGTAAAGTAACCACAGATATGGATATTTACACGCAAGAAATTTTTGGCCCTGCACTGTGTGTACTTGAAGCCGAGACATTAGATGAAGCTATTGAGATCATTAACGCTAATCCAAATGGTAATGGTACCTCATTATTTACTTCATCAGGCTGGGCTGCGCGTAAATTTGAAAATGATATTGATGTTGGTCAAGTGGGTATTAATGTGCCAATCCCTGTTCCGGTAGCTTACTTTAGTTTTACCGGCTCTCGTGGCTCAAAACTAGGTGATTTAGGACCAAATGGTAAACAAGTGGTAAGCTTTTGGACTTTCACTAAATCAGTGACCGCTCGTTGGTTTGAACCTGATCACCAAGATGGCTCGAAAATCCATACCACGATTAGTTTAAAATAGTTTAAGCCCTTTAGGGGATAAATAAAAAGGGTCGCTTATTACTAAGTGACCCTTTTTAATGTCTTTTTACTGACGCTAACTTAGTGCAATATTCTTGCGCGGATAGTCCCTTCGATTTGCTTTAACTCTTTTAGCGCAAGTTCGCTATCTTCAGAGTCAATATCAATAACAACATAACCAATTTTGTCATCAGTTTGTAGATATTGCGCGGCAATGTTTACATTATGCTCAGCGAAGGCTTGGTTGATTTTTGTCAACACACCTGGCTGGTTGTGGTGAATGTGCAATAAACGACTTGTATTTTGTTCACCTGGTGTTGAATGCTCTGGTAGTGATACTTCAGGGAAGTTAACCGCAGATAAGCTCGAACCATTATCAGAATATTTAGCAAGCTTAGTTGCTACCTCTAAACCGATATTCGCTTGTGCTTCTTTGGTACTGCCACCAATGTGTGGTGTTAAGATAACATTATCAAAACCGCGTAACGCTGAAATAAACTCTTCATCATTACTTTTAGGCTCTACAGGGAATACATCAATTGCAGCTCCTGCTACTTTTTTAGTTTCTAGAGCTTGCGCTAATGCTTCAATATCAACCACGGTACCCCGAGAAGCGTTGATAAAAATTGCGCCTTCTTTCATTGCTGAAAACTGAGCTTGTGCGATCATATTTTGCGTTTGAACTGTCTCAGGTACATGTAAGCTAACAACGTCAGCCTCACCCAGCAGTGCGTTTAACGATGGCGCTTGACTGGCGTTACCCAGTGGCAGTTTAGTTTCCACATCATAGAAACGTACTCGCATACCTAAAGTTTCCGCTAGAATGCCTAATTGCATGCCGATATGACCGTAACCAATAATACCTAATACTTTCCCACGAGCTTCAACGGAACCTGCGGCAGATTTGAACCATTGCCCGCGGTGCGCTTTAGCACTTTTTTCAGGGATACCGCGAAGTAATAATAACGCTTCACCAAGCACTAGCTCAGCTACAGAACGGGTATTAGAGAACGGGGCATTAAAAACAGGAATACCACGACGTTGTGCCGCTTTTAAATCTACTTGATTAGTACCTATACAAAAACAACCAATAGCAGCGAGCTTTTTCGCATGGCTCAACACCTTATCGGTTAATTGCGTACGTGAACGAATACCAATAAAGTGAACATCAGCAATTTTTTCAATTAACTCACTTTCAGACAATGAGGTTTTGAGCGACTCAATATTTGAGTAACCCTTGGACTTTAATTCTTCTAGAGAGCTTGGGTGTAAGCCCTCAAGAAGTAAAATTTTAATCTTATCTTTTGCTAATGAATTTTTACTGTCAATGGTCATAAAATGGCTTCACTTATCCTAACGTAAACGGTTGATTAAATTCGTTTAGATGGCTAGATATCTAAAACAGGCGTTTAACATACCATATAGTGTATAAACTCTAAAGGCTTTATTTAAATGTTTAGAATAAATATTCGAAATAATGTGCTTTTACTGAATTTTCAAGCTATTTATTGAATAACTTTAATGCCATCGCTGCTACCAAGCACTAAGGTGTTCGCGCCTCTAAGGGCAAATAAACCGTTTGTTACCACGCCAACAATATCATTAATTTGTACTTCGAGTTTTTTCGGATCGAGAATTTCAAGGTTGTATACATCAAGAATAACATTGCCGTTATCTGTGGTAACACCTGTACGATAAACCGGGTCACCACCAAGTTTTACTAATTCACGGGCAACATAGCTGCGCGCCATAGGAATAACTTCTACCGGTAGTGGAAACTGACCTAATACTGCGACTTGTTTTGAGTCATCGGCAATACAAATAAACTTTTTAGCAACAGCTGCAACAATTTTTTCGCGCGTTAATGCGGCGCCGCCACCTTTAATCATCGCCATATGCTTAGTAATTTCATCTGCACCATCAATATATACGTCTAAAACATCAACGCTATTCAGGTCAAAAACTTCGATACCATGAGCAATCAAACGTTTTGTTGACTCTTCTGAGCTAGAAACCGCACCGACAATTTTATTTTTGATTGTTGCCAACCCATCAATAAAGAAGTTAACGGTAGACCCGGTACCAACACCAACAATAGTGTCGTTTTCAATGAATTCTAATGCCTTAATTGCCGCTGCTTTTTTCATCTCATCTTGGGTCATGTTACTTGCCTTAAAATTTTTAATTTACTCAGTAGGGTTAACTAAGTAGTAGGTGACTTAAAAAAGGCGATTATAGCACTAAACGAATTGATTGGTGAAAGCTAACTTAGCGGTAAATTCGAAGTTATTTTATCGATGTAGAAGATATCCTTGAATTACTCTGTGTAGGTAAGCGTTTTACCTATGGCATCTGGAAATATTGGCTATTTAATCAGAGCTTGCTTTAACAAAACACTAAAGCTGTGGAACTTTTTAATGTTGGCTATCTTTTTGACGCTAGCTGAGTAATTGCTGATAACGGGGGATTAAAGTAAGAACAGCTTATTTGGGCATGGCGCTGATTGCAACAGCATTATTATCTTGTGCAATAATGTCAGCATAGATTGATATGTTTTGCTGCTGAACTTTATCATCGGCTTTATTTCCTCTAATTTGAATACCGACGATAGTACTATCAGGCAAGTAACTTTCTTGCTGCTTAGCAAAAGCAAGCATCATGCGTTGATCCTCAGGCATCGGTCTATTTAATAATGACACCATTAAGGCGTGATCAGAGGACAAAGGTTTTTTGGTAGTGTTTCTATTATTGGCAGTAAACTCAGTATGCGAAAATGTTTTGGTATAGTAATCGCCCTTCATTGACGTTGAATTCAGCGTTGAGCTACTACTACAAGCACCTAGAAAAAGGCTAAGGGCTAATACTGATGCTACTTTTAATACTTTCATAATAAACCTAAGGGCGAAATGGCTAAACTGCAATGTGTTAATAATGATTAATATCGCAAGTGTTATGCCAATGCAGTGTTCTAAAATGAATATTAAATAGTGAGATTTTTAGTTGATTGAAAATAAAAGTAATATTAGCTAATTTATTTTTTATTTTGTGTATAAAAAAAGCTTATAAGCTAAATGTTTCTCAACAAATGGCTTATAAGCTTAATAAAAGAAGGCAGTGTCAATTTTTTAACACTCACTTAGTTTTGTCAGTGAGCTATTGCTTAAATTAGCAAAAATTATGTTTTATTATTACTCTTCAGATACTGAACGAAGTAACTCATTGATGCCTACTTTAGCACGCGTTTTAGCATCAACTTTTTTAACTATGATTGCAGCATATAAGCTATATTTGCCACAAGCTGATGGTAAGTTACCTGGCACAACTACAGAGCCAGCAGGAACACGACCATAATGTACTTCACCTGTTTCACGATCAAATATACGGGTACTTTGTCCAATATAAACGCCCATTGAAATTACCGCACCTTCTTCTACCACGACACCTTCAACAATTTCTGAACGTGCGCCGATGAAACAGTTATCTTCAATAATGGTTGGGCCTGCTTGTAGCGGCTCTAATACACCACCGATGCCTACGCCACCCGATAGGTGAACATTTTTACCTATTTGAGCACATGAGCCAACAGTTGCCCATGCATCAACCATACAGCCTTCATCAACAAAAGCGCCGATATTAACAAAGCTTGGCATTACCACTACATTTTTAGCGATGAAGCTACCAGTTCTAACACTTGCGCCAGGCACTACACGCACACCATCATTTTCAAACATTTCTTGAGTGTAGCCATCGTATTTCATTGGCACTTTATCGAAGAAAGTACTTTCGGCGCCATCAATCACTTGGTTATCATAAATTCGAAAAGATAATAACACCGCTTTTTTTAGCCACTGATTAACTTGCCATTGTCCTGATACCTTTTCAGCAACACGGGCACTGCCGTCATTAAGTGCTGCTAGAGCATCAAGTACCGCTGCTTTTACTTCACTTGAAACGGTTGACGGGCTAATGCTTGCTCTGTCTTCAAAGGCCTGCTCGATTACACTGGCTAACTTGGTTAAATCTGTCATTTGGTTTCCTATTTTTAATTTTGTATTAATTTTGCGCTAATTCGGTACTGGTTCGATAATAACTCGGTACTGATTCTTTATTCGTTTTTCATTCGTTCTATATTTATTTTAACTTTGCATGAGTTCAGCCATGGTAAAGTTAGTCAATATCATTGATTAACCGTTGCGCTAAAGCTTCCTTTTCTTGGTCTGTTAGCGCGTTATTCTCTGCTGTAGAAATAGTAAAAACATCATCGGCTTTTTCACCAAAGGTGGTTATTTTGGCGTTGTGAATATTGAGTTGTTCTTTTTGAAATACTTCTCCTATGCTAGCAAGCAACCCCGGCCTGTCTAAAGCAATTATTTCAATCATGGTACGGTTTTTAGCATGTATTTTAATGAAATTGACTTTAAGTGGTACTTTAAATTGTTTTATATGTCGGGATAAATTTTGCTGAGGAAGAATACAAACACCTTCCATACTTAATTTTTCAACCAGTGCATGGCTGATCTCTTTCGTATAAAACTTCTCTCTCAAAGGTTTATTGCGACTATCAAGCACAATAAAAGTATTAACGGTATAGGCCGTTTTTGTGGTGATAATTTTAGCGTCATGGATCGAAAGTTTTTTAGTATCTAAAAAGGAGACGGTATTGGCAAAGGTATTATTTTTCTCTTTAGTAAAAATAAACACTTCGGTACCGCCTCGATAGGGCACAGGGCTAATAAGCACCAGTGGTTTTTCTCTATCATGAGCAAGGATGTTGGCACATTGTCTGGCTATTTGCTCAGGGGAGTAACGTAAGAAATAATCGACTCTAAACTCACTCCACAAATCCTTTACCTGAATTTCATTTACTTGCTGCTCAGTTAATAGTGCTAAAGCTTGCTGTTGGTTCTCGCGAATTTTAGAGCGAATTTCAACGGGTTTTTCTAGACCATGCCGAAAAGCACGCAGCGTATTGAAGTAAAGCTCTTCAAGTAAGTTTGCCTTCCAATTATTCCATAAACTTTCGTTGGTGCCGCGCATATCGGCAACCGTTAAACAATAAAGGTAATTTAAGTGTGCTTCATCACGAACAACCTCGCCAAAGGTTCGGATAATATTTTCATCATTAATATCACGGCGTTGGGCAGTCACTGACATTAATAAGTGATGCTCAACTAACCAAGCCACCATATTACTGTCATGCTTACTCATTTGATGAGATAAACAAAAGTTGAGTGCATCTACTGCACCTAGTTTTGCATGGTCACCACCACGACCTTTACCTATGTCGTGGAAAAAACCGGCAAGATAAAGTACTTCGGGCTTACGAATTTTTTGTACAATTTGACTACATAGTGGAAACTTATGGTTATGTTCTTTTTGACTAAATTGATGTAGGTTTTTAATCACGCGATAGCTATGCTCATCAACAGAGTAGGCATGAAACAAATCAAACTGCATTTGACCAGCAATATTGCGCCAAAGTGGTAAGTAAGCACCTATAATGCTGTGTTTATGCATTAACGTTAATGCTAAGCCTAAACCTCTCGGATGGCGGATAATGCTCATAAACATACGACGGCATTCTGCGTAATCAATAAGGCCAGAAATTAAGCGCCTTCTAGCATTTCGCATTAATCGCAAGGTATGTGAGTGAATACCTTTAATGCTTGGCTCTTGGGCAATAATTAAAAACATTTCAATCAATTTAACGGGTCGCATAAAAATACGATCGTTTCGAGTATTGATTAAGGTATCAACGAGTTCAAAATCTTGATTAATGATACTGACATTAGTTTGTTCAGGCTTTTGGATTATCGCTTGCTCAAAATGCTGTAGCAACATGGTATTTAATTCTGATACCCGTGCAATGATGCGAAAGAAACGTTTCATCATGCGCTCTACCGGTGCTTTACCTTCATCGCCAAAGCCCATCATTTTTGCGACATCAGCTTGATAATCAAACAGCAGGCGATTTTCACTTCGCCCAGAAACAAAATGCAAAGCAAAGCGCATTCGCCATAAATAATCTTGCGACTCTAATAGCTCAAAAAATTCATTTGGGTAGAGGTAGTGGTGCTCAACTAATTCTTCAAAAGAGTCAGCAGAAAAGTGACGCTTAGCTACCCAAGCAATGGTTTGAATATCTCGAAGGCCGCCAGGATTGGCTTTTAAGTTTGGCTCTAGGGTGTAGGCGGCACCACGATACTGCTGGTGTCTATCATTTTGCTCTTTACGTTTTGCGATAAAAAACTTTTCAGACGTCCAAAAAACATCTTCATGTAGTAAAGGCAATAATTGCTGAGTCAGTATTTCATTACCGGCAACTTGGCGCATTTCCATCAAGTTTGTCGCAACGGTTACGTCATTTACTGCTTGCTTTAAACATTCTTTTATTGAGCGAACACTGTGGCCAATATCTAGTTTAATATCCCAGAGTTGAGTAATAAAGCTGGAAATTTTCTCTTCAAGTTCTACTTCGATATCTTCTTGGGTTAATAATAAAATATCCACGTCTGATTGCGGGTGAAGCTCCCCTCGGCCATAACCACCTACAGCAACTAAGCTAATTTGGTATTCATCAAGGTGGTGCTGGCACCAAAGCTTTTTTAAAATCGCGTCAACAAAAACGGCACGCGCTGATAAAAGATCACTGATATCACTATCGATAAAAGCTTCTTTTAACCAATCTTTAAAAGCTAAAGAGAGTTGGCAAATATCACGAGTTGATAAAAAGTCAGCACTAACGGCCAAGTTATTAATAAAATGCGCGGGTACTAAATTCACTGGTACTATATGTGCTGCTACTGGGTTATTAGTCAAGAGCTTACCTTTTATCTTATCGTCATTATTTATTGGTTTAATTAACGTTTGCTTGGCTTAACAAATATGCTCATTATTTTTCAAATCGCTAACAGTTTATTAAGCCAAGAATGGTTTAGTTATGCAAAATTCGTGGAATAGTCTCTTCATTACGCAGAGTTAAAATTTCACAACCGGTTTTTGTCACGACTATGGTGTGTTCCCACTGCGCAGACTTTTTACCGTCAACAGTATAAACCGTCCAGTTATCTTCTTTATCTAAAATAGTATTGGCGCGGCCTAAGTTAATCATAGGTTCGATGGTGAAACACATGCCTTCAACCATTTTAGTTTTGTCATTATTTTTATAATGCACAATTTGCGGCTCTTCATGAAATTCAATGCCAATACCGTGACCACAATATTCTTTGACAATAGAGTAGCGGCCAGACTTTTTGATAAACTTTTGAATCGTTGCACCAATTTCACCAAAGGCAACGCCTGGCTTAACTTTTTTCAGGGCTAAATATAATGATTCTTGGGTGATGCGACATAAGCGGTTGTCTTCTGGTGAACCTTCACCAATAACGAACATTTTACTGGTATCACCGTGGTAGCCGTCTTTAATTACCGTAATATCAATATTAATGATGTCGCCATCAGCTAATACCGTATCATCTGGAATACCGTGACAAACTACATGGTTTACCGAGGTACAAATTGATTTTGGAAACTCATGGTAATTTAGCGGCGCAGAAATCGCATTTTGTACTTTGTCTGTGTATTCAGCACAAAGGGTATTTAGTTCATCAGTGCTGATACCGGCTTTAACATGTGGTTCGATCATTTCAAGTACTTCTGCAGCTAATTTTCCTGCAACGCGCATTTTTGCAATTTCTTCTTGGCTTTTTATCTTAATGGCCATGGTGTTATATCTCTTTTTGTTTGGTCGATGATTAACGAGAATCATCATATTTCATTGATTATTTATTTAGCAGGTTATTTAGTTAACAGATTATTATTTGCTAGCACAGACTTAGGCGTGCTTAGCTAACTCAATATTAATTGCTTCGACAATCGCCTCTGGGTTTGACAAATATAAGTTATGATTAAGTAAAATTAACTCGTCATTTATTGCCAATAGTAACGCTGGTATTGCCTGAGTAGCAATTATCTCTTGTAGCGCATATATTTCATGTATTTGAGCTTCAGCATCATTGGTTAATTTACTGTTATTAAATACCTTTGCTGGCGGCGATAATTTTAACCCAGTAACTATCTCTATTAAGTCAGCTTCACTGCTTAGTTCATTACCTGCATTGAAATGTGCTAACTGTAATGCATTTAGCAAGGTAAGTGCTTGCTTAGGGGTCTTATTACTCGCCCAGGTCATCAGGTTTGCACACAAAGTTGAATCTTTATTTTCTGATAGCTTACTTACATAAGCAGGGGGAAAGTTAACATTTGACTGTTCTTTCACTTGAACTAATTGTTGCTTCGTTATTACGCTGTCACCATCGGCATCAGAAAAGTAGCCACAATGCCATAAATGAATCGCTACATCAGGCAAAGATTGATCAACGGCATTGATTAAAGGGGTAGCTGCATAACTCCACGGACAATGACTATCATAAATAAAAAATAACTCTACTGACATTACTTACTCTACAGGTTGTTGAAACCAAGGCTAAAATCGTATTTTCCCACTCAGGGATACTTTATAGCACTGGTATAATTAGGTTAAAAATTAATATTGCTAATGATTTTAACGCGCATTGGCTTTTTATCCCACTATAAATCGAAACTATCATAGAAAATCATTTTTATCTCGCTAAGTGATCCTTTATGTGGTATAAAGTGCCGCGCTAAATTCATAGCTGAAATTATATAATCTTGTTTTAACAATTTTATCTGATTTTGCTTGGTTTAGTGACAACATTAGAACGACTATTTTACCTATATGTCTACAGGCAATTTGTAAAAAGTCATTATTATAAACTCACATACATCTATTAAAGATATACCGGGGTGCTCAGGTTTTGACAATAAGTCTTAATCATAGGGTTGTGTATATTGGGTGTATGAACGCTTAACCCCATACAAAGGAAAAATTATGTCAAACGTTTCAATGCGCGATATGCTTAAAGCAGGTGTTCACTTCGGTCACAAAACTCGTTACTGGAATCCAAAAATGAAGCAATTCATTTTCGGTGCACGCGATAAAGTTCATATCATCAACCTTGAGCAAACTGTTCCAATGTTTAACGAAGCACTAGCTTTCGTAAACAACGTTTCTTCAAAAAAAGGTAAAGTATTATTTGTTGGTACTAAACGTGCTGCAAGTGATGCGATCAAAGACGCTGCTATTAAATCTGACCAATTCTACGTAAATCACCGTTGGTTAGGTGGTATGTTGACTAACTGGAAAACAGTTCGTCAATCAATCAAACGTTTAAAAGATCTTGAGTCTCAAAGCACTGACGGTACTTTCGAAGCACTAACAAAGAAAGAAGCGTTAATGCGTACTCGTGAAATGGAAAAGCTTGATAAAAGCTTAGGTGGTATCAAGAACATGGGTGGTTTACCTGATGTTATCTTTATCATCGATGCTGATCACGAACACATTGCGATTAAAGAAGCAAACAACCTTGGTATCCCAGTAATTTCTGTTGTTGATACTAACTCAAACCCAGATGGTGTTGATTACATCGTACCGGGTAACGATGATGCAATCCGTGCAATCACTTTATACTGTGATGCAGTTGCTAACGCTGTAACAAGCGGTCGTGAGCAAAACATTGTTGTTCAAGCTGAAAAAGACGGTTTTGTTGAAGCTGAGTAATCTCAGTATTTAACACGTTTTATTTTTGCTCTTGCCACAAAAGTTCGCTTTTGTGGCAACTTATTTAATATATATTTTTGTACTGGCTACGTTTTAGTGCCTTACGAGAATAACTGAAAACCGAGGAATTTACTCATGGCAATTACTGCTGCAATGGTTAAAGAACTACGTGATCGCACAGCTGCGGGCATGATGGATTGTAAAAAAGCGTTACAAGAAGCTGATGGTGACATGGAACTTGCGATTGAAAATATGCGTAAGAACGGTCAAGCAAAAGCGGCTAAAAAAGCAGGTAACATCGCTGCTGAAGGTCAAATCATCATTAAAGATGGCGCTTTAGTTGAAGTTAACTGTCAAACTGATTTCGTAGCAAAAGATGACAACTTCTTAGCATTTGCTAACAAAGTTGCTGACGCTGCTGTTGCTGAAAAACTTTCTATCGAAGACTTACAAGCTAAGTTTGAAGAAGAGCGTATTGCACTTGTGACTAAGATTGGTGAAAACATCAATGTTCGTCGTGTAGCATATGTTGAAGGTACTACTTTAGCTTCTTACAAGCACGGTGCTACTATCGGTGTTGTTGTTGCTGGTGAAGGTGATGCAGAATCACTTAAGCACATTGCAATGCACGTTGCTGCTAGCAAGCCAGAATTCTTAACGCCAGATGACGTTCCTGCTGATGTTGTTGCTAACGAAAAACGCATTCAAATCGAAATGGCAATGAACGAAGGTAAGCCTGAAGAAATCGCTGAGAAAATGGTTACTGGCCGTATGAAGAAATTCACAGGTGAAGTATCATTAACTGGTCAAGCATTCATCATGGAACCTAAAAAGTCTGTTGGTGAAGTACTTAAAGAAAAAGGTATCACTGTTACTAGCTTCGTACGTTTAGAAGTTGGTGAAGGTATCGAGAAGAAAGAAGAAGATTTTGCTGCTGAAGTTGAAGCGCAAATTGCTGCTGCTAAGTCTTAATTCTTCTTATTTGAATTACTAGCGGCGTTGCATTCGCTTTTTAACTTCGTTACATATAGTCATATGCGCCTAGTTAAAAAGCTCAAGCGCCTTGCTATTAAATCAACTAATTTGAATTACTAAGAGCGTCTACCTAGGTAGGCGCTTTTTTATGCCTGTAATTTAAAGGAAAACCTTAACTAACCGAAAATTTGGCATAAATAAAAGAGTTTTTTCAGTTAACGCTTTCGTGTCTGAGCTAAACGTACTAAAATATCCGCGGTCTCTAGACCTCGGCTTTTTTTGCTTAAATTATATTATTTTAACCGCTACAGGAATTTTTCCCTATGACAACTAATCCAAAACCTGCTTATCGAAGAATTTTATTAAAACTTAGTGGTGAAGCACTGATGGGGGAAGAGGGTTTTGGTATTGATCCTAAAGTACTCGATCGTATGGCTCAAGAAATTAAAGAGCTGGTAGAAATGGGTATTCAAGTTGGTTTAGTTATTGGTGGTGGTAACTTGTTCCGCGGAGCAGGTTTAGCTGAAGCAGGTATGAACCGCGTTGTAGGTGACCAAATGGGTATGCTTGCCACTGTGATGAATGGTTTAGCTATGCGTGATGCTCTTCATCGTGCATTTGTTAATACTCGTTTAATGTCTGCCATTGACTTAGCGGGTGTTTGTGAACGTTATAACTGGGCTAATGCTATTAGTTTGTTAAAATCTGGCCGCGTAGTTATTTTTTCAGCGGGTACAGGTAACCCATTCTTTACCACAGATTCAGCCGCTTGTTTACGCGGTATTGAAATCGAAGCTGATGCCGTGCTTAAAGCGACAAAAGTAGATGGCATTTACTCTGAAGATCCAGTAAAGAATCCTGATGCTGAGCTTTATCATGAATTAAGTTATGATGAAGTGCTTGATAAAGAATTAAAAGTAATGGACTTAGCGGCCTTTACTTTAGCGCGTGATCACAATATCCCAATTCGTGTGTTTAACATGAATAAAGCTGGCGCGTTAAAGTCAGTGATCATGGGTGAGAGTGAAGGGACAGTAATCTCACACAAATAATATTTATTACTAATGCTGAAAAGCGTGAGTAAACTATAAGAATTTAAACAAATTAAGTTAACTTATTAATATTTAGGAAGATTAACGTGATAGATGAAATAATTGAAGATGCTCAAGACCGTATGGGCAAGAGTATCGAAGCTCTAAAAAATAGCATGAACAAAGTACGTACTGGCCGTGCACATGCGTCTTTACTTGATAACATCGTTGTTGAGTATTACGGAATGGATACGCCATTAAACCAAGTAGGTAATATTTCTGTTCCTGATGCACGTAACTTATCAATTACAGTGTTTGATAAGGGCATGATCTCAGCGGTAGAAAAGGCAATCATGAAGTCAGATTTAGGTTTAAACCCTCAATCGAATGGCACTTTAATTCGTATTCCTTTACCACCACTTACTGAAGAGCGTCGTAAAGATTTAGTTAAAGTTGTCCGTGGTGAAGCTGAAGGTGGCAAGGTTGCGATTCGCAATATTCGTCGTGATGCGAACTCTGATTTTAAAAGCTTATTAAAAGATAAAGAGATTAGTGAAGATGAACATCATCAAGCTGAAGACTCTATTCAAAAAGTAACGGATACTTTTGTGAAGCAAGTAGATGAAATTCTTGCTAAAAAAGAAGCTGAGTTAATGGAAATATAACTTTAGTTTTAAAAGAGCGCCATGTTGTAGCTATCTAGCCAACTGGCGCTTTTGTTTATTAGGGCATTAGGTAGTTATCAATACTAACTTTGTTCTAACTGAAATAATTAATGGAAAATTATTACGTGAGTATTTGTTAAGTGGACAGTAACGAAGATTTAGCTCAGCAGGCTGAAGACAAAAATATTCCCCAACATGTTGCTATCATCATGGATGGCAATGGGCGCTGGGCACAACTTCAAGGCAAAGGACGTGTAGCTGGACATAAAGCCGGTGTAGAGTCTGTTCGTGCAGTCGTTTCTCATGCGCGTAAATCTAACATTAAAGCATTGACGCTCTTTGCTTTTAGTAGTGAAAACTGGCAACGACCGGCAAAAGAAGTCAGTGTCTTAATGGACTTGTTTATGTACGTATTAACGAAAGAAGTGAAGCGTTTACATAAACATAATATTCGTTTTCAGGTGATTGGTGATTTAAGCCGATTTTCTGATAAGTTACAGAAAAATATAGCGAAGTCTGAAAAATTAACTGAAGACAATACAGGCTTAGTGCTATCTGTTGCGGCAAATTATGGTGGCCGTTGGGATATCGCTGATGCCGCTAAAAAACTGGCAAGTGACGTTAAGTCAGGCACAATATCTGTTGATGATATTAATGAGCACAGCCTTCATCAACACACATGTTTAGCTGAATTGCCTGCGTTAGATCTGCTGATTCGTACCGGCGGAGATTACCGCATTAGCAATTTCTTACTTTGGCAAGCCGCTTATGCGGAGCTGTATTTTACCGACGTGTTATGGCCTGATTTTAATGAAAGTCAGTTTGAACAAGCCATAGATTGCTTTGACCAAAGGGAACGTCGCTTTGGTAAAACCGGTGAACAAGCTCGAAACGAAGAAACATAAAATTATAAAAAAGCATGCCTAGCTTATTAAGCTTAGAGTTTGCCTGAAAACTGAATCTTTTTAAGATAAAAGGACAGCCCTTGTTAAAACAACGCATTATCACCGCTGTAATATTAGCCCCAGCAGCAATATCAGCCATATTCTTCTTACCTATGAACTATTTCGCTAGTTTATTATTAGCCATTATTGCGATAGGCGGATGGGAGTGGGCTCGTTTTATGGGCATCACTGACACCTTTCAGCGTATTGCCTATGCTTGTTTACCCTGCGCGCTAGTCGCTTTGTTATGGTACACACTGCCAATAACACAAACATGGTTAACACCAAGTCAGCTGGCAGATGAAATCATATCATTACTTTATTTAAGTGTTGTGTGGTGGAGCGTAGCGGCAATTTTAATGTTCTCTTACCCTAAGTCGAACGCTTTTTGGGCAATAAATAAGTTTGTTATTGCGCTCTTTGGTTGCTTAACACTTGTGCCAACTTGGCTTGCCTTTATGCTGCTGAGAACAAATCACTATGCAATGGATGAATTCCAAGGTGCTCAATTACTTATGTATTTATTCATGCTTGTGTGGAGTGCGGATATTGGTGCTTACTTTGTCGGGAAGTCGATAGGTAAGCATAAGCTAATGGCAAATGTTAGCCCAGGTAAGACCATTGAAGGGTTTCTTGGTGGGGTTGTTTGTGCTGCGATATTAACTGTTGCTGTCGGTATTTCATTAGACTGGTCTAATGAATACTTTGTTAAAGCTTTATTGGTGACGGTTTTGATCACAACGATATCTGTTTTGGGTGATTTAACGGAGAGTATGTTTAAGCGTCAAGCCGGTGTTAAAGATAGTGGTAGTATTCTTCCCGGTCACGGTGGGGTTTTAGATAGAATTGATAGCTTAACAGCAACAGCGCCTATTTTTGCGCTTTGTTATGTATTACTTGCTTAATCACTTTTACACACTAACACCGATTGTTAGTGTTTTATTCAGATAATAGGGGTAAGCAAGTGTCTATCCGCCAACTTTGTATTCTAGGCTCTACTGGCTCAATCGGTCAAAGCACCCTTGATGTTATTCGCCTGCACCCAGAAAAATTTAATGTGGTCAGCTTAGCCGCGAATGCCAGTGTTGATATCATCTTTCAGCAATGTCTTGAATTTAAACCCAAGCAAGTGGTACTTGTCTCTAAAGCACATGCCAAGCAATTAGCCGAAAAATTACAAAGCGCAGAGCTAGCAGATATAAAGGTATTATCCGGTAGTGAAGCATTAGTTGAAATTGCCAAGTGCCAATCAACAGACACGGTAATGGCTGCGATAGTTGGTGCCTCAGGTTTACTACCTACGCTTGCCGCGGTTAAAGCAGGCAAGCGGGTATTATTAGCAAATAAAGAAGCTTTGGTCACCTCTGGTGCTATTTTTATGGCGGCGGTGAAGGCATCTGGTGCTGAGTTACTGCCTATTGATAGTGAACATAACGCTATATTTCAATGTTTACCTTCACAACAGCAGGATAAAATTGGTGAGTGTCAACTGCTCGCTAACGGAATCAGTAAAATCTTGTTAACTGGCTCTGGTGGGCCTTTTAGAACATTAGCAATTGAAGACTTAGATAATGTAACGCCAGATCAGGCGTGTACTCATCCTAATTGGGATATGGGGCGAAAAATTTCAGTTGATTCAGCCACTATGATGAATAAAGGTTTAGAATTTATCGAAGCCAAATGGTTGTTTAACGTTGATGCTGATGATATTCAGGTTGTGTTGCACCCGCAGAGCACCATTCACTCTATGGTGCAATACAAAGATGGCTCTGTAATTGCGCAAATGGGTAACCCTGATATGCGAACGCCCATTGCACATGCGCTAAGCTTCCCTGAACGAATTGACTCTGGTGTTGCGCCGTTAGATTTTTTCTCCACGGCATCGTTTGAATTTCAACAAGCTGACTTTGCGCGTTATCCTAATTTAGCACTTGCTATTGAAGCCTGTAGACAAGGGCAAGCTGCATGTACGGCACTCAATGCCGCCAATGAAATAGCTGTTGCTGCATTTTTAGATGGAAAAATTAAATTTACCGATATTTTTAAAATAAATGAAACTTCTGTGAATAAATTTGTCTCACAACAGGTAGAGAATATTGATGAGGTTGTCACTTTAGATAAAGCGGCGCGTGTATTTGCAACAACTCAGTTAGTCAATTTTAATGTATAAGTTTAACAATTCAGTACTAAAGGGCGTTAAGTAATATGATTGAGTTTTTGTGGAACTTAGCCTCTTTTGTTGTCGCCCTGGGAATTCTCGTTACCGTTCATGAGTACGGACATTTTTGGGTCGCTAGAAAAAATGGCGTAAAAGTTGAGCGATTCTCCGTTGGCTTTGGTAAAGCCATCTGGCGTAAAACCGCAAAGGATGGCACTGAATATGTATTGGCGATGATCCCGTTAGGTGGTTACGTCAAAATGCTTGATGAACGAGTTGATGAGGTTTTACCACAAGACAAAGATAAAACGTTTAATTCAAAAAGTGTTTACCAACGCATTGCAATTGTTGGTGCAGGCCCTATGGCGAACTTTGCTTTTGCACTCGTTGCGCTTTATTTAATGTTTTTAATTGGTGTACCTAGCGTAAAACCCGTCATTGGTGAAGTTTCCCCACAATCAATAGCCGATAAAGCGCAGCTCAGAGAAAATAGTGAAATTATCAGTATTGGCGGTAAAACCACGCGAGACTGGCAAGAAGTTAATTTGGCATTAATTGGCCATGTTGGCGATAAAAAAATAACAATTAAAACAAAAACGCGAGATAGCCTATATATTAAAACAAGCGTGCTAAATACAGTTGACTGGCACTTTGCTCCTGATAAAGAAACACCACTAGCAAGTCTTGGAATAACACCATTTAGACCAACAGTTCATAATGAGCTAGCAGCAGTGGCAGAAGATAGTCCAGCACAAAGGGCAGGCTTGTTAGTTGCAGATAAACTTATCGCTGTTGCAGGTAAAGAAACAGCTGATTGGCAATCTTTTTCTAATCAAATTAAACTTTTTCCCGCACAAGAGGTCTTAATCACCATTAGTCGCCGCGGCCAGCAGTTATCTTTACCGGTAATCCCTGATGCAATTGAGCGTTCGGGCAAACTTATTGGATATCTTGGTGTTGGCCCTAAAATTGATGCATGGCCTGAGAATTTATTAATTGATTTATCATACGGTCCTATTGATGCAATCACAGAGAGTGCTAAAAGAACTTGGAACTTAACGACATTAACTTTTGGTATGATAGGAAAGCTAATTGTTGGCGATGTATCAGTTAAGAATCTGAGTGGACCGATTGGCATTGCTCAAGGAGCAGGTAGCAGTGCAGGACATGGTTTTGTTTATTTTCTAGGCTTTTTAGCGTTAATTAGTATTAATTTAGGAATAATTAACCTTTTACCACTACCAGTACTTGATGGCGGGCACTTACTCTATTATCTTATAGAGCTTTTTACGGGAAAAGAAGTCCCAGAGAAAGTACAAGAAGCTGGTTTCAAGTTTGGTGCACTAGCATTATTAATGTTGATGGCCATAGGATTATTTAATGACTTTAGCCGAGTGTTGGGTTAACCATTGCTTTATTGATGGCCACAAGGTTATTTAATGACTTTATCCGAGTGTTGGGTAAGGCATAGTTGAACAAGGGAATACTTACTCTGCTAGCATGATGCTTATCGGTTCCTTATTAAAGAATAAGCCCCAGAGAATGTGCAAGAGGCGAGATCTACATTGAGTGATTTTAGCCAGTTTTCAGGTTGATTTTAGACTATTGAAGTGTAGTTAACTGTTTTATAAAAAGAAGTAACGAAGTTTATATATGATCATGAAAAGAATTGCCTTTGCCCTATTATTAGGAGCATTAGGAACATCAACACCAGATGTTCAAGCAGCGCAGAGCTTCCAAGTTGAAGATATTGAGGTTAAAGGCCTGCAACGTGTTGCATTAGGTGCGGCACTAACACATATTCCATTTAATGTTGGCGATAACCTTAACGAATTTCGTATTTCTCAATCTATCAAGGCGCTTTACCAATCAGGGCACTTCAATGATATCCGGGTATTTCGCGATGGCAACCGTTTAGTCTATCGTGTTAGAGAACGTGAAACTATCAGTGAAATTATCTTTGATGGTAATGATGACCTTAAAGATGAGCAATTAACAGAAAGTCTTGATGGTAGTAATATACGCGTAGGTGAAACCCTTGACCGAACGGTAATTTCCGGTATTGAAATGGGGCTAGAGAACTTTTATCACAGTGTTGGTAA
This sequence comes from uncultured Colwellia sp., assembly GCA_913057925.1. Lineage (GTDB taxonomy): Bacteria > Pseudomonadota > Gammaproteobacteria > Enterobacterales > Alteromonadaceae > Colwellia. The sequence continues at coordinate 55,559 of CAJXPG010000004.1, forward strand.
GTACAATGCAAAAGTCACCGCTAAAATCACCCATTTACCGCGTAACCGTGTCAACTTAGAGTTTTCATTTGTTGAAGGTGATTCAGCATCGATAAAACAAATCAATATCGTTGGTAATGAAATATTCTCCGATGCAGAAATTCTAGATAAAATTGAATTGACCTATGATTCCCCTTGGTGGAATTTTATGGCCCAAGATAGGTATCAAAAGCAAACGCTTCAAGGTGATATGGAAACTATTAATAGTTACTACCTTAACCGGGGTTACTTGCGCTTTACCGTAGACTCTACTCAAGTCTCAATGACACCTGATAAGGAAGCGGTATACATCGCATTGAACGTCACTGAAGGTGAAACGTACAATATAAGTGAAGTTGACTTTATTGGTGATATGGCGGGTTTTGAAAAAACTATTCGTGCAATTAATCCATTGCGTGCTGATGAACTTTATAATGGTGCTGAAGTTACTTACACTGAAGAAGTCATCAGTAAGTTTTTAGGACGATACGGTTATGCATACCCTAAAGTAACGACCATTCCTGAGATTAACGATGAAGACAACACCGTAAAACTATCTATTTCAGTTGACCCAGGTAAACGTGTTTATGTTAATCGCATTAACTTTACTGGTAACCATGTAACCGCAGACAATGTATTACGTCGTGAGATGCGCCAAATGGAAGGTGCTTGGTTATCAAACAGTGTTGTTGAATCGTCAAAATCTTGGTTAATGCGTTTACCTTATATGGAAACCGTTGAGTTTGAAACCAAGCAATTAGAAGGCGAAGATGACCTAGTCGATATCGATTTTACCGTAAAAGAACAGCCATCAGGCTCTTTTAATGCTGGTATTGGTTATGGCTCACAAACTAAATTAAGCTTAAATGCCGGTGTTCAACAAAATAACTTCTTGGGTACTGGTAACCAACTTGGTTTTAATGTTGCGAAAAACTATTACCAGAAAAATGCCACCATCTCATATACCGACCCTTACTTTACTGTTGACGCTGTTTCTCTAGGTGGTCAAGTGTATTTCAGTGAATATGATGCTGGTAATGCCAACATGGTAGAATATAACAACAAAACCTTCGGTTTAGGACTCAACTGGGGTTTTCCGGTAAATGAATATTTACGCTTAAACTTTGGCGTTGGCTGGAAGTATAACCAAATTTCACAATTACAAGCTTATGATCAAATTCAAACTTTTTATGATATTTATGCAGACCCTAATGATCCAGATGGTCAGTTAGCGTTTAAAACCTTAGACTTAAATGCTGGTTTGTCTCGTTCTACGTTAAATCGAGGAACCTTCCCAACCGCAGGTTCTCAGCAGCGTCTGAATGCAAAAATGACTTCACCAAAATCTGATTTACAGTATTTTAAATTAAACTATGATGCTAAGTTCTACTTTCCACTGACCCGAAGTCATAAATGGTCAGTATTAACCCGTCTTCAATTAGGTTATGCCAACGGTTATGGCACCGTTGATGGTAATGATCAATTACTACCGTTTTGGGAAAACTTTAGTGCTGGTGGCGCCGACACCTTACGTGGCTTTGAAAATAACACAGTAGGTCCACGTGCAATCTATCGTTCACCACAAAAAATTCCAGGTGGCTGTTGTTTAGGCCCTGATAATGATTCAATTTACGTAACACCTCGCTCAGTTGGTGGTAACGCCATGGCATTAGCGGGCGTAGAGTTAATTGTCCCAACGCCATTTTTAGATGAAAGTTATGCGAATAGTGTTCGTACAAGTTTGTTTTGGGATGCTGGTAACGTATGGGATACAGAATTCAACCTTGAGAATTATCAAGACTTGGATCCATCTGAGTACGAAGAAATAGATGATTTTTCAGATCCAACACGCTTTCGTAGCTCTGCAGGTTTATCTATCCAGTGGTTATCACCCATGGGACCGATGATTTTTAGTTTTGCTAAATCTATTCGTGAAGAGGAGGGGGATGATACCTCGTTCTTTAGCTTTAATATTGGCAAAACTTTTTAATTAGTACATTTTTACTGCTTTAAATGAATTAATCTTGCTATATTAACCGCCTAATATAATTAGTCGCATACAAAAGTAAGACACAAATAATAAATACAGGGGAAAAGAAATTGAACAAATTTATTAAAACTATGGTTATCGGCGTTGCTGCATCAGGCATGTTATTAGCAAACTCTGCAATGGCTGCAGATCAAAAAATTGCCGTAGTAAACTTCCAAGAAGTTATGGGTAAAATTCCACAAACTGCAGCATTAATGCAAAGTTTAGAAGCAGAGTTTAAGCCAGAAAAAGACGTAATAACTCAACTAGAAAAAGACATCAAATACTACCAAGAAAAACTAAAGCGCGATGGCTCTTTAATGGCAGCTAAAGAGAAAGATGAACTTAATGCAAAAATTAAGTCATTATTCCAAGAGTACCAAGTTAAAGGTAAAGCATTGCAAGAAAAAGCAACCGCTCGCCAGAATCAAGAAACAAACAAAATCATCGCACTTGTTCGCCAAGCGGTTGATAATATTGCAGCTAAAGAAGACTACGATTTAGTACTTTCACAGCAAGCGGTTGTTTACTCTAAGCCTGATGCGAGTATTACTGATATCGTAGTTGAGCATGTAAGCAAGATTAAATAGGCTGCTTTTCATTCTATGATTTTTTTGTATATATTGATGGGACAATAAGATGACTTTTTCTTTGGCTGTGATTGCTCAGCGACTCGATGCTAAATTAGTTGTTCCTTCAACGCTTGATGCCAGCGAAACGGAAAACGATCAAATAACCAGTTTGGCAACTTTAGCTAATGCTGGTGAAGGTAATATTGCTTTTCTTGCTAACAGTAAGTACCAAAATCAGCTAGCCGACACTAAAGCCAGTGCTGTGATTATTGCACCAGAAGCGTTATCTGCTTGTCAGGTACCTGCACTTGTTATGGATAACCCTTACATGGGTTATGCAATTCTGGCTAACCTGTTAGACAGTACACCCAAAGTGGCTAATGGCATACATAAAAGCGCTGTAATAGCTGATGATGTTGTCTTAGGTGACAATGTTAGTATTGGTGCTAATACTGTTATCGAGTCAGGTGTTCACCTAGCGGATAATGTTAGCATTGGTGCTGGTTGTTTTATTGGTCAAGGCGTAAAAATTGGTGAGTCTACTGCTTTATGGGCTAATAATACCGTTTATCATCAAGTTGAAATTGGTCACCATTGTTTGATTCAAGCTAATACCGTTATTGGCTCAGACGGTTTTGGTTATGCCCCTGTAAAGGGTGATTATAAATGGCATAAAATACCGCAACTTGGCAGTGTCATTATTGGCAATCATGTTGAAATTGGTGCCAGTACTACCATAGATCGTGGTGCGCTAGAAAATACAGAAATTCGTGATGGAGCAATATTAGATAATCAAATCCAAATTGCTCATAATGTTATCATTGGTGAAAATACCGCAATGGCAGCCTGTAGCGTTGTAGCAGGCAGTACTGTGGTAGGCAAAAACTGTACCCTCGCAGGTTTAGTTGGTGTTAATGGTCATATCAATATTGCCGATAACTGTATTTTTACCGGCATGGCTATGGTTACTAAAGATGTGACACAAGCGGGTGTGTATTCTTCGGGTATGCCTGCTGCACCAAACAAAGAATGGAATAAAACTAATGCTAGAGTTAAACGCCTTGATAGTTTAACTAAACGAGTGAAAGAGTTAGAAAAATTACTCGCGAATAACTAGCTATTCCCCCTACCAATGCGTAAAATACTTCAAAGTCTGTCTATCTTTAGGCGTTTCTGACGAAATTAGAGTAAGCAAAAAGTTACTAGCTAACTTTTTGCTCTAGCCAACAAGGAATATTCATTTGGAAACTGAAAAAAAACCAATCGATCTTAATGAAATTAAAACATTAATCCCTCATAGATATCCTATGCTATTGGTGGATAAAGTTGTTGATCATGAGCCAATGAAAAGCTTACATGCCATCAAAAACGTTACCATTAATGAGCCTGTCTTTACCGGTCATTTCCCTGAATTAGCTATTTTCCCCGGTGTGCTCATTTTAGAAGCAATGGCACAAGCCACTGGTATTCTTGGCTTTAAAAGCACAGAAGGCAGAGAAGACAATGAAATGTATCTTTTCGCTTCAATAGATAATGCCAAGTTTAAAAAGCCGGTATTACCAGGTGATACTATGCATCTTCATGTTGAGTTTGTGAAAGAAAGACGCGGTATGTGGAAGTTTTATGGTGAAGCTAAAGTTGATGGTAAAGTCGTCTGTAGTGCAGATTTAATGTGTGCGCGTCGTCCTTTATAATATACCTAGCCATTTGATTAAAAGAGTTAATATATGATTCATCCTCAAGCTATTATTGAACCAGGTGCGGTAATTGGTGAAAATGTCTCTATAGGTCCTTGGACTCATATTGCCAGTAATGTTGTCATTGGCGATAACTGTGAGATTAGCTCGCATGTCGTCATCAATGGGCCGACAACAATAGGGAAAGGAAACCGTATTTTTCAATTCGCCAGTATCGGTGAAGATTGTCAAGACCTTAAGTATGCTGGTGAGCCAACCGAGTTGGTTATTGGCGATAACAATACTTTCCGTGAATCTTGTACAATTCACCGAGGGACTATTCAAGATAACAGTATCACCAAAATAGGTAGTAATAATCTATTCATGGCATACACTCATGTTGCTCACGATTGTATGGTGGGTAGCCACTGTATTTTTGCTAACAATGCCTCAATAGCTGGACATGTTCATGTTGGCGATCATGCAATTATTGGTGGCATGGTAGGTGTTCATCAATTTTGTCATATTGGTGCGCATAGCTTTATTGCGGGCAATGCACTTATCTTAAAAGATGTTCCAGCTTATGTTATGGCTTCTGGCCAACCAGCTAAGCCATTCGGCTTGAACAGCGAAGGTTTAAAGCGCAGAGGTTTTGCTAAAGAAACAATTTTATCAATTAAGCGCGCATACAAAACCCTGTACCGCCAAGGTTTATCGGTTGATGAAGCCTTAGCTGCCATTGCACAAATGCCAGAGCAGTCTGCCGAGTTACAAGCGTTTTGTGACTCAATCAAAGAATCTAATCGCGGCATCATTCGTTAATAGCTGCCGTTAATCCTCGTAGTACTTATCACAATGGCTACGAGGAAATTTAACTTTAAGTACCGTTAACTTTTATGACTGCTTACAAATCTGTTAATACTGCCCCTATATTTGCCATTGTTGTTGGCGAGCACTCAGGTGACACTTTAGGTGAAGGGCTTATTCGCGCCCTAAGAAAATCATTCCCAGAAGCAAAATTTGTTGGCATCGGTGGCCCTAAGATGGAGTCTTTGGGCTTTGAAAGCTTATTCTCCATGGAAGAACTCTCTGTTATGGGGTTAGTTGAAGTACTCGGTCGTATTAGACGTTTACTTTATGTTCGTAAAACCTTAGTGCAGTATTTCACCAGTAATAAACCAGACGTATTTATCGGTATTGATGCGCCCGATTTTAATATTGGACTCGAGCTTAAATTAAAAGCACAAGCGATTAAAACAGTTCATTACGTCAGTCCATCTGTTTGGGCGTGGCGTGAAAAGCGCATCTTCAAAATCGCTAAAGCTACCGATATGGTACTTGCATTACTGCCTTTTGAAAAAGCGTTCTATGATAAACACCAAGTACCTTGTACTTTTGTTGGTCATCCGCTCGCTGATGATATTCCCATGGAAAGTGATAAATCACTTGCAAGGGCAAAGCTCAATTTACCACAAGATAAAAAGATACTTGCGCTTATGCCTGGTAGTCGAGGTGGCGAGTTATCGCGTATTCTGCCCGATTTTTTTGAAAGTGCTAAGCAACTTCAAGCGCAAGATAGCAATTTACTCTTTATTGCACCTATGATTAGCGAAAAGCGTGTCGAGCAATTTAATGCGATTAAAGCTGAAATTGCTGCAGACTTACCGGTAGAGGTTATCTTAAATCAAACCCAAGACGTTATGGCAGCAAGTGATTGCTTATTAACGGCATCGGGTACAGTCACTCTTGAGGCAGCGCTGATAAAAAGGCCTATGGTTATTTGTTATAAATTTAGCCCGGTAACTTTCTTTCTAGGTCGTTGGCTAGTGAAGCTTAAATGGTTTTCATTACCTAATTTACTCGCAAATAAAACATTGGTTCCTGAGTTACTGCAAAAACAAGTTTGTGCCGAAAATATTGTACCTCTTGTTAAAGAGCGTTTATATCAAGACCAAAGTCAGCTTGATAATAGCTTTAAAGAAATTCACCAACAGATAAAATGTGACGCTAGCGCTCAGGCGGCAAAAGCTGTCATTGATATTTTACCCGCAAAATATTCTCACCTAACTAATTAAGATTACGCTATGGCAAGCAAACAGACATTTCCAGAATTTGAGTATCCAATAGCTTACTGTATTGCAGGGGTTGATGAAGTAGGACGAGGACCTTTAGTGGGGGATGTTGTTACCGCTGCGGTAATTTTAGATCCCGATAATCCTATTGAAGGCTTGATGGACTCAAAAAAACTGTCTGAAAAAAAACGTGCCTTATTAGCGATTGAAATAAAAGAAAAAGCAACAGCTTGGTCATTAGGTCGAGCAAACCCACAAGAAATTGATACCTTAAATATCTTACATGCCACTATGCTTGCCATGCAGCGCGCAGTCGCGGGCTTGTCGGTAGAGCCAGACTTTGTTTTAGTTGATGGTAATCGATGCCCAACCTTTCTCTCAAAAGAGCATGACAGTCAGCAACAAGCGCTGAAAATCACTAGCCAAGCGGTTGTTAAAGGTGATGCGAGAGTCACTGAAATTAGTGCCGCTTCTATTCTTGCCAAAGTAGCCCGAGATGATGAAATGATTGCCCTTGATAAGCTGCATCCTGAGTACGGCTTTGCTAAACATAAAGGCTATCCAACCAAGCTGCATTTAGAAAAAATTATTGAACATGGCGTACTTGATTGTTACCGGCAGAGCTTTAAACCTGTGGCAAGAGTTTTAGGTAATTGTTATGAGTAGCACTGACACAGCCAGCGAAATTTTTGCTGAAGAAGTCCCTGAGGTTTTTCAACCGCCAAAATTCATTCACTTACGTGTGCATAGTGACTTTTCTATGTGCGATGGTCTAAAAAAAGTTAAACCTATTATTGGTAAAGCTTCTGAGCTAAAAATGCCAGCACTGGCGCTAACAGACCAAACTAACCTATGTGGACTTGTTAAATATTACCATGCAGCCCATGGTGCTGGTATCAAACCTATTATCGGTGCTGACTTCTGGGTGAAAAGTGACGAGCTTGGCGATGAGTTGTCGCGAATTGTCGTACTCACCACCAACAATCTTGGTTATAAAAACATAACTGAGCTTATCTCAAAGGCTTATATGCGCGGGCATATTCAAGACAGAGCTGTTATTGATAAGGCATGGTTAGTTGAATTTAAAGAAGGCCTGATTATCCTATCGGGTGGCCGAGAGGGGGATATTGGTAAGGCGCTGTTAAAAGGTAATACCGATCTTGTTCACGAAATGGTCAGTTTTTATCAACAGCACTTTGATCGTTGCTTCTTTTTAGAGCTGGTTAGAACAGGACGAGATGATGAAGAAAACTATATTCATCTAGCGGTTGAACTGGCAGAGCAACATAATTTACCTGTGGTTGCCACCAATGAAGTGATGTTTCTTACTCCGGATGACTTTGATGCCCACGAAATACGGGTCGCTATTCATGATGGTTACACACTTGACGATAAAAGACGCCCTAAACGTTATAGTAATCAGCAATACTTACGCAGTGAAGAAGAAATGTGTGAGTTATTTAGTGATATTCCAGAAGCGTTAGCCAACAGTGTTGAAATCGCTAAGCGTTGTAATGTAACTGTTACCTTAGGTGAATACGTCTTACCCGACTTTCCGACCGAAGGCTTAGAAATTAATGATTACTTCATTAAAGTGTCTGAGATAGGTCTAGAGAAACGTCTTAAACAGCTCTTTGATACAGAAGCCGAAAACTTTGCAGAAATTAGAAAACCTTATGATGAGCGTCTAGCGGTTGAGCTAGAAGTTGTTAATAACATGGGATTCCCCGGTTATTTCTTGATCGTAATGGAGTTTATCCAGTGGAGTAAAGATAATAATATTCCCGTTGGCCCAGGACGTGGTTCAGGTGCCGGTTCACTTGTTGCTTACGCATTGGATATTACCGATTTAGACCCGCTTGAATATGATTTACTTTTTGAGCGATTCTTAAACCCTGAACGTGTTTCTATGCCAGATTTTGATATCGATTTTTGCATGGACAGGCGTGATGAGGTAATTGATCACGTAGCTGAGCTTTATGGCCGTGATGCGGTTTCGCAAATTATCACCTTTGGTACCATGGCGGCAAAAGCGGTTATTCGTGATGTTGGTCGTGTACTGGGCCATCCTTATGGTTTTGTTGATAGGATTTCAAAACTAATCCCGCCAACACCTGGTATGACGCTTGCCAAAGCGTTTGAAGAAGAGCCAAAACTGCCAGAAGTGTACGCGCAAGATACTGAGGTAAAAGACCTTATTGACATGTGCCGTATTCTTGAAGGTACAACGCGAAATGCAGGTAAACATGCTGGTGGTGTTGTTATTTCACCCACCACCATTACTGATTTTGCGCCACTTTATTGTGATGATGAGGGTCATAACCCGGTAACACAGTTTGATAAAAATGATGTAGAAGATGCTGGCTTAGTTAAGTTTGACTTCTTAGGCTTAAGAACGTTGACTATCTTGCAGTGGGCCATTGAAATGGCTGATGCAAAATTGCTTAAAGCGGGTAAAGAGCCGATTGATATCACCAAAATCGATCTTGAAGATAAAGCCAGCTTTAAAGTTTTACTTGCCTCACAAACAACGGCGGTGTTCCAGTTAGAATCTAGCGGCATGAAATCTTTAATCGATAAGTTAAAGCCAGATTGCTTTGAAGATATTATCGCACTGGTTGCTTTGTTCCGCCCGGGACCACTGCAATCAGGGATGGTTGATAACTTCATCGAGCGTAAGCATGGTCGAGAAGAAATAAGTTATCCGGATGCAACTTGGCAACATATTGATTTAAAACCTGTGCTAGAGCCAACTTACGGCATCATCTTGTATCAAGAGCAGGTTATGCAAATTGCTCAGGTACTTGCCGGTTACTCACTCGGTGGCGCAGATATGCTTCGTCGAGCTATGGGTAAGAAAAAACCTGAAGAAATGGCGAAACAACGTGCCGGTTTTGAAGAAGGCGCTATTGGCCGTGGTGTAGACCTGTCTCTTATACACATCTGACGCTGCCGACGATCTACTCTGTGTAGA